>CALZGT010000250.1 GCA_945787235.1 uncultured Prevotellaceae bacterium | reverse complement strand
AGCAAAATGCGCAAATCAGATACAAAAAGTGCACAAAAGGCGTGCTGATATGGCAAGGGTTCAGCTTTGAACTGCTGTGTCTCCTGCATCTGGAACAACTGAAGTATAAGTTACACATCGATGTCATCAGCAACCACAGCAGTTCGTGGCGCTCCTCCGACCCGGACAACCCGGCACAGATAGACCTGGTGATAGAGCGTGGGGACAGAATCATCAACCTCTGTGAGATGAAGTTCGCGTCATCGCCATACACCATTGACAAGGACTACGAGATGAGACTCAGGGAGCGTATAGGGTTGTTCGTCCATCAGACCCACACCCGATGCGGCATACACATCACGATGGTGACCACCTTCGGGACAGTCCCCAACTTCTGCCAGAAACTCAAGGCCCTTGCCTTGGCCTGGTTTTCATTGATACCCTCGGCTCGCACATGGAGTCCGAACAGCATCATCGCTACGGAGAGTAGCATCAGTCTGAGTGTCACTTTCATATTGTTATGTTTTGATTAAATGGTTTCTCTCATGGTGCAGCCACCGGCAAGATGACTAATTTCGTGCTCAAATTTAGCAAAAAAAAATGAAATAAGGAGAGGTTTTGTGGCTCAAAACCTCTCCTTACCCACAAAAATACTACTTTGGTAGTAGGCAAAAATACCTAAAAATGAGAAAATCACCTTACGTCACTTGACGACCTTCCTTTTCCCGCTGACATAAACACCCTTAGTGCGGATGTCCGTAACCCTGCGGCCGCTTAGGTCATAGAGCTCTCCGGACCTTTCGGCCGTCACCCCGTGGATGCCCGTGGGCTGGGTGACGGTCAGCAGAATGGGAGCACTGGCAGATCCCTTCACGTCGGCGGTGAAGACGAACGACTCGGCAACGTCATACGTTTCGCCCGTAGCCACATCCAGTGCTACGAAGCGGACGGTTTCCCCGGAGGCCTCGTCGCCATGCACGGAGAGATATATCCTGCCGTCAATCCACTGCCCGATGCCACGGCATTCATCCCCGACGAATGCAGCCACGAGATATTGCCGTGAGAGCTCCCTCTCGTTGTCCTTGACCAACGAGGCAGTCACACACATCAGGCAGGGCCATGCATGCACATCCACGCTCCAGGGTGCGACGATTTCATCCACGGCACTGACAGCCTTGGGTGACTCCGTGCAAAGGCGTTCGTTGTTGAAGCGGAACTGCTTGTCCGATGCCGACTTGTAGAGGTAGCACCTGACGGGCTTCATCTCCCGGAGACTGCCAGTCCATGCGCCATTGACATACTCGGCATAGCCATCTTCGAGGTTGGTGATGACATCACCCTCGTCTGCCTTCAGGCGCGAGAGTGCTTCATCTATCCGCATGTCCTTGAGCAAGGGATATCCTATCCAGTTCCAGCCCTTACGGAGCTGTACGGTGGACACTCTTGGGTCGTACATCTTACCTTCGAATTGCAGATATGCTTCCCCATTGGCGAATACCTTCACACCCGTCTCAGGAGCGATGTCATCCATCTGACCCGTGAGGCCGATTACATCATCGCGATACAGTTCCTGAGTCTGGGTCAGGACACGTACAACTCCGTCCACGGCAAAGAATGATGCCTCCACGGCGGAAGCAAGGGGATGGGAAGTCCAGTACCAGCCCTCAGTCAGATAATCATAATAGGAGAGATTCGTACCCCTGAAGGTGACCTTCACGCTGACATCCTCCGTCAGCGTGAGCTGCAGCACCTCGTTGGACTCGGAATAATCCTTGCCGTTGACCATCCACTTATCTACTACACAATCCTCGTCCGGCACGGCCACGAAAGTGACGGTCTCGCCCCAGCGGTAAACACCCTCGGCAGCACCTTCTACCCTTCCGTTGGTTATGTCTTCGAGTTTGACGGTGCATGTTTTCTGAGTGAAATAGGCGCGAATGGAGGCATTTCCCGTAACCTCATGTGTGAGAAGGTTCTCCTCGGCCTCCACCTTGTGGCCATTCACGGTCCAGTAGGCCAGTTCATAACCCTGGGTCGGGGTAGCCTCAATCTGCAGCGTGCCGTAATCATACTCTCCCGACTCCTTGCTCAGCGTACCACAGGCTTCCTCGGGAGCCACGGCCATGTCAACGTTGGCCTTGGCACCGTTCTCCTCAGTCCAGGTGGCCGTAGCGATGCCCTCGCCCAGGACACCCCCACTCTTTTCCTTGAGCTTGTTGGTGATGACGGTGAACGTATGCTCGCCGGGTACAGGCTTCACGTGCTCGAAACTCACGGTATAGTCCCTGTAATTAGCGCGGGTAACGACATTGTCGCCCAGGTTCAGCATCTCGCCACGGGCCTGGAGCGAGAGATACTGCATATACACCTGACGCACCTCCTTGTTGAACTCAATATTCGCTTTGTTAGATTGTGGTAATATTTTCGAGGTCAACCGACTAACGAGCGAGAGGAGAGCCGAGCTTGCTCGGACTATTCCGAGCGAGGAGGAGGAAGGCGTAGCCAAATTGTAAGTTGAAGAGGGAGCGTAGC
>CALZGT010000249.1 GCA_945787235.1 uncultured Prevotellaceae bacterium | reverse complement strand
GGTGAGCTGTGACCTCAACTTCCGCAAGAAGCTGTGGAGCAGCGAGAAGGCACAGAGCATCATGCGTCCGCTCATGCAGTATGTCGATGTGTGCATCGGCAATGAGGAGGATGCTGAACTCTGTCTCGGTTTCAAGCCCGATGCAGACGTGGAAGGCGGCAGTACGGAGGCAGAAGGCTATAAGGGTATCTTCAAGGGGATGATGGAGACCTTCGGGTTCAAGTACGTCATCTCTACCTTGCGCGAGAGCTTCTCGGCTACCCATAACGGATGGAAGGCCATGATATACAACGGTGAGGAGTTCTATGTGAGCAAGCGCTACGACATCGACCCCATCATTGACCGCGTGGGTGGCGGTGACTCTTTCTCGGGAGGTATCATACACGGACTGCTCACCAAGGCTACCCAGGGCGAAGCCCTCGAGTTTGCTGTGGCTGCCTCGGCACTCAAGCATACCATCCCCGGCGACTTCAACTGCGTATCGGCCGAAGAGGTGGAGGCTCTGGCTGGCGGTGCTGCCAACGGCAGGGTGCAGCGGTAACGAAAGACAGGCCCGGCGGAATACCGCAGGGCACAGTGGCTCGCAGAAAGGAAGGCTGGAGGTTCCTCTCCTCTACATAAAAAAGAAAAACAAAGAAAGGAAAATGGCTAAGTTCAGTAAATATGAGGTGATGGCCAAGATTGCGGCTGCACCTATGGTTCCTGTTTTCTATAACAGGGACGTCGAGATATGTAAGAATGTGGTAAAGGCATGCTACGAGGGTGGCGTGAGAGCTTTTGAATTTACCAACCGAGGCGATTTTGCCCATGAGGTGTTCGGAGAACTCTCCAAGTGGGTGAATACCGAATGCCCCGAACTGGCACTGGGCATAGGCAGCGTGGTGGATGCCCCTACGGCAGCCCTCTATATCCAGCTGGGGGCCAACTTCGTGGTAGGTCCCCTCTTCAATCCCGACATCGCTCCCGTATGTAACCGCCGCAGCGTGACCTACTGTCCCGGATGCCTTACGCCCAGTGAGATAGGCAAGGCACAGGAACTGGGTTGCGACTTTACCAAGGTCTTCCCCGGTGACGTGGTGGGTGCCAACCTGGTGAAGGGCATACTGGCCCCCATGCCCTGGTCCAAGATTATGGTGACGGGTGGCGTGGCTCCCGAGAAGGAGAACCTGGAGAAGTGGTTCAAGGCCGGTGTCTTCTGCGTGGGCATGGGCAGCAAGCTCTTCCCCGGCGACAAGGTGAAGGCCGGGGACTGGCAGTATGTGACCGACAAGTGCCGCGAGGCACTGGGCTACATCGCCGAGGCAAGAAAGTAATTCGGGTAGGTTCTGCTGCTTTCTGTAGAACCTGCCTTCAGTGTTTCATCTCAAACGACTCTGCTTATGACCTATAACCGTTGCGGAGACAGTGGCGTGCTCCTTCCCAAGGTGTCGCTGGGCTTCTGGCATAACTTCGGTGAGACAACTCCCTTCGAGCGTTCGCGCGACATTGCCCTGGCAGCCTTCGAGGAGGGGGTGACGCATTTTGACCTGGCCAACAACTATGGGCCAGAACCTGGTGAGGCTGAGCGTAGGTTGGGACGGCTCTTGCGGGAAGACCTGAAAGGGCACCGCGATGAGTTGTTCATCAGTACCAAGGCTGCTTACGATATGTGGGAGGGTCCCTATGGCTCCTGGGCCAGCAGGAAGCACTTGATGGCCAGTCTGGACCAGAGCCTTCAACGCATGGGCGTGGAGTATGTGGATCTCTTCTACTGTCACCGCTACGACCCTAAGACACCCCTTACGGAGACGCTGCAGGCTCTGGTGGACATCGTCCGCCAGGGCAAGGCACTCTATGTTGGCCTTTCGCGCTGGCCACTGGGTGCCTTGCGCTTCGGACTGCAGTACCTTCAGGCTCACGGGGTGCCGGCTCTTATCTACCAGGGGAAGCTCAACATGCTGAACCGTGAGCCCATCAGCGAGGGGATTCTCGATGAACTGCTCAGGCACAGGCTGCCCGACAACGAGGCTGTTGGGGAGATGGCGTGCCGAGGACAGGAGTGGGAGAGCGGAACGTGCATTCCACGGCCCGGCTTCATTGCCTTCTCACCGCTGGCACAGGGGCTGCTCACAGACCGTTACCTGCATGGCATTCCCGAAGGTTCCCGCATGAGGGAGAACCGCTTCCTGAAGGCTGACGTGCTGACACGCAAGATGCAGAACGACCTCTTTGTACTGGACGGAATGGCCCATGACCGAGGGGAGTCGCTGGCACAGATGGCATTGGCGTGGGTGTTGCACCATGAGGCCGTGACGAGCGCGCTGGTAGGAGCCAGCAGCGTGCCACAGCTCAAGCAGAACCTGATGTGCGTGAACTCAGCACCCTTCACGGAGGAAGAAATCAGGCAGATTGATGCCATAGTGGGGGGATAACAACAGACCCAGCGGAAAACCGCTGGGCACAGGGGCTATTTTTTCTTCATCATTTTTTTGATACCCATGATGAGGCTGATGGCGTTGCCAATCTGGTAGCCGATACGG
>CALZGT010000248.1 GCA_945787235.1 uncultured Prevotellaceae bacterium | reverse complement strand
CATGATGGTGTCGTTGATGCAGCCACCGCCGAACTGAAGTCCCTGCATGAAACGGGTTTGCACGGAGGCGGAGTCACTGAAGAGATAGAGGGCCAGGGGATGGGGACGTTCGGCAATGAAACGGAAAGCTTCCTCCATGTTATTTACTTCGAGGAGGGGCAGGATGGGACCGAAAATCTCCTCCTGCATCACAGCATCGTCTGCCGTGACACCATCCATGAGGGTGGGAGAGAGACGCAGGGTGGCTGCGTCATATTCACCGCCCATTACCACCTTGCGTTCGTCAATGAGACCCAGCAGGCGATGGAAATGCTTGTCATTGATAATCTTGCCATAGTCCTTGTTCTGGAGAGGACGCTCCCCGTACATCTTACGGATTTCTTCCTTCAGCAGCGTCACGAACTGTGCATGCACGTCACGGTGACAGAGGACGTAGTCGGGAGCGATGCACGTCTGACCCACATTGAGCCACTTGCCGAAGGCGAGGCGGCGGGCGGCCAGGCGCAGGTGACAGTCACGGTCGATGATGACGGGCGACTTGCCACCCAGCTCCAGAGTGACAGGTGTGAGATGGCGTGAGGCACGTTCCATGACCATGCGGCCCACGTTGACACCTCCCGTGAAGAAAATGTAGTCGAAGGTCTGTTCCAGCAGCGTCTGGTTCTCCTGACGTCCCCCTGTGATGACGGCGACATACTCGGGAGGGAAGGTCTCGGCAATGAGACGCGCTATGACCTCGCTCGTGGCAGGCGAATAGGCAGAGGGTTTCACACAGGCACAGTTGCCGGCAGCCAGGGCCCCTACCAGGGGTTCGAGGGTGAGCAGCACGGGGTAGTTCCAGGGCGACATGATGAGCGTCACACCGTAGGGGTCGTGCCGCACCTGCGAGAGGGCGGGGAAGTTGGTCAGCGGCGTCCAGCGGAGACTGGGGCGTGCCCAGCGGCGCAGGTGGCTGCGCACGTGGCTTATCTCGGAGAGCGTGAGTCCCACCTCACACATGTAAGCCTCAGAGGCCGACTTGCCCAGATCGCTGTGCATGGCCTGAAGCAGTTGGGGTTCGTACTGCTTTATGGCGCGACGGAGCTTGTCCAGGGCCTCAAGACGGAAACGGACGGGCAGGGTGGCTCCCGTGCGGAAGAAGTCGCGCTGTTTGGCGACGGTCTGTGCTATGTCTGTCATACGCTTGGTTGTTGTTCTGTGTTTTTAAATATATTTAAAAATTGGGGAAACAGCGAGATATGTAGTGCATCCTACTTCATTGCCTTAACATAGATTTCCTCCAGTTCACGGCGCGTCCAGAGCACGGGAACGGGATAGAGGGGGTTGCCCTCCTTCTCGGCATAGGTGGCCATGGCAGGGATGTCCTCCCGACGTATGTCGTCGAGGTGTGAGGGAATCTGCATCTCCCGGTTCATGGCTTCCACCCAGTTGATGAAATCCTCTGCCGTGAGTTTCTCGCTCTTTACTTCGCGCACCACGCCACTCGCACGGGCCAGGAGAGCCAGACGACGGTATGCCGCCTTGCCATACTGCTTCAGCACGATGGGCAGCAGCACGGCATTGGCCAGGCCATGGGGTGTGCCGTACATGCCGCCCAGCGAATGCGCCACACTGTGGACGTAGCCCACGTAGCTCTGGCTGAAGGCGGCTCCGGCACAGTAGGCAGCGCGCAGCATCTGACGACGCGCCTCGGCATCCTGCCCGTCATGGTAGGCTCGCAGCAGGTTTTCATGGATGAGCTGTACGGCCTCGATGGCCATACGACGTGTGTAGGCCGTGGTGCTGCGTCCGATGAAGGCCTCCACGGCATGTACCAGGGCATCCATGCCCGTGGTGGAGGTGATGTGAGGGGGTAGCCCTGTGGTGACACGGTAGTCGAGCACAGCGATGCGAGGGATGAGGGGGAAGTCCATGATGGCATATTTATGGTGCTTCTCCGGGTCGGTGATGACGGCAGCCAAGGTCGTCTCGCTACCCGTACCTGCGGTAGTGGGCACGGCAATGAGCAGGGGCAGGCGCACCCATACCTTGAGGATGCCCTTCATGTAGCGGACGGGCGTGCGCGGACGGGCTATGCGGCAGGCAGCCGCCTTGGCACAGTCCATGGCACTGCCACCCCCCAGGGCGATGATGGCCTGCGACTGGCTGTCGAGGTAGAGCTGGCGGGCCTCCTCCACATTCTGTATCGTGGGGTTGGGCACCGTGCCGTCATAGATGGCATACGCTATGCCTGCAGCTTCGAGTTTTTCCTGCACCATGCGGCAGATGCCGGCACGCACCAGTCCCTGGTCGGTGACGATGAGGATGCGGCTTATCCCCCTGGAACGCACGATGTCTGCCATGCTGTCCAGCGAGTCATGCAACTCTGGCTGACGGTAGGGCAGAATGGGGATGACCATGCGGAATGCCATCTGGTAGGTGCGGCACCATAGTTTCTTTAAGATATTCATTATTTACTATTTGACGTTATTAACGTTCTTGACGTTATTTTCGTTCTTTACGTTACTCTCGTTCTTATCGTTCTTGCGCACAGCCTCCTCACCCCCTGATGGCA
>CALZGT010000247.1 GCA_945787235.1 uncultured Prevotellaceae bacterium | reverse complement strand
AATTGCACAAGAATAATGCGGAAATCTACAGAATTTGCACGAAAATAATGCAAAACTGAGTATCTACTGCACGTTTTTAGTGCAAAATCGGTTTATGTAAGTAGGCTTTTTCGAGCAGAAAAGAACGTAATGAAACAGGAACTACATGTTCTCATTGAAGAATACTTCAAGCTTATCCCAAGGAATAACTTTGTCTTTTCCTCCGTCATAGAGGTCGCAATGACTTGCACCAGGAATGATGAGGAGTTCCTTATTCTCTGGTACAGGGTTTGGTTTGCGAACAGCATCATAACCTTCTGCCTTACCAGTCATCATATACTCGTAAGCATTCTCAATGAAGAAGTCTGCCCATAGTGTTTTGAAGTTCTTCTGTTCGTAGCAATAGCGGATCATTGCTTGCAAGGCTTCCGTGCAATAACCTTTGTTCCAATGTGGTTTGCCCATCCAGTAGCCAACCTCTGCATCATTTTTACCAATCTCTATGTTGCTTTTGCCAAAAGGATAACTGAAGATACTGTGATATAAGGTGGGTTCTATAAACAGAATTATTTGGCGCTATTTCACCAAGGTAGGTTCCATATCGTTGCTTTGATGGGATTATATCATGTACTCTTGCCAGAAGTTGCACTGCGATAAACCTCGTTGAGAATCAGACCGGCGATGGTCAGGCCGAAAATGGCGGTGATGTGCATCATGGAACCATTGATCTGTGCCTTGGTGGCTGACCAGTCGTGAGGGACGAGGCCGGCATCCTCCTGCTCCTTCCTTGTCCTGGCACACGCACACTGCTCCGTGCCACAGGAACCACCTTCACCGCGGTTCTGCAACAGCTCCTCACTGAAGACACACTGGAACTTGCGCGCAGGCTTGCGCTTCAGTTTGTGGAAACGCTGACGCAAGGCACGGGCCAGAGGACAACCCTGCACCTTCCAAAACTCCGCCACCTGTACTTTGGTGGGGTCCATCTTCAAGGCCGCCCCCATGGAAGAGAACAGGCGGGCCTGGCTGCGGCAGGCCAGTTCGATGAGCAGCACCTTGTCTTTCAATGAATCAATGGCATCCACGACATAATCGTAGGTATCGAAGTCAAACTCGGAGGCCGTATCCTCGCAGAAGATGCGCTGCACAGCCACTATGTCGGCAGCAGGATTGATGGATAGAAGACGCTCCTTGAGTACCTCCACCTTGACCTGCCCAACCGTCCGGGTGGTGGCCATGGCCTGACGGTTAATATTGGTGATGCACACCCTGTCGCTATCCACGATGGTGAGGTGTCCCACGCCAGAACGCACCAGACTCTCGGCACACCATGAACCCACTCCACCTACGCCGAAGATGATGACACGCAACGAGGCAAGGCGATGCATGGTGTCATCGCCCATAAGCAATTGACTTCGCTTGAGTATTCCTTTCTCTATTCCCATATACCTATGACTTGTTTTCAATTAACAATTTAGAGTAGTTTAATGGTTATAGGTTATAGGTTATCGAAAGGGTTAGAGTAGTTTAATGGTTATAGTTCATGGCTGCTCAATCGTGGATGAAAACCATAACCCGGATACAGCCTCAAACCAACCATAACCCATTCGATGACCTATAACCTATAACCTCTAAACTATGAACTATGAACTGTTCTGGCTGCAAAGGTACGAAAAAAGCGCGAACCATACAATACAACCTCATTAAACCTTTTGCTGCGATGCGCGTCTATTTAATTTATACGACCTAATCCAACAATAATACTATCTTAATCCAACAAATATCTGATGCAATGAGAAAAATGCTGCTGGCCATACTGGCCCTGACCCTTCTGCAAGCCGCCCGCGCCCAGAACCCCATCATCCGAGACCAGTTTACTGCCGACCCCACCGCCAAGGTGTTCAACGGCAAGGTATATCTTTTCCCCTCCCACGACATCCCTGCGCCCGATGACTACGCAAGGAAGGACTGGTTCTGCATGGCCGACTACCACGTCTTCTCCTCCGAGAACCTCACCGACTGGACCGACCACGGCATCATCATCGACCAGAAGAACGTGGAATGGGGCAATCCCACGGGCTATTCCATGTGGGCCCCCGACTGCGTGGAGAAGGACGGGAAGTATTATTTCTACTTCCCTGACGGAGTGAAGAGTCTGCCAGGGCAGCGGGGAGGGTTCGGCATCGGCGTGGCCACGGCCGACCATCCTGAAGGTCCCTACCACGTACTGCCCCGTCCCATAGAGGGTGTGATGGGCATTGACCCCTGCGTGCTGCTGGCCAGCGACGGACAAGCCTACCTGTACTGGGGAGGAGGCAGCCTGAGAGGTGCCCGCCTCAAGGACAACCTCACCGAACTCGCCGAGGACAATCCCGTGGAGGTGCGTAAGTTCGGGGAACGTGAGATAAAGCAAATTGGTGTGGCCGTGGATGCCGGATTGCCCCAGGGTTTCAAGGAAGGCGCGTACGTCTTCGAGCGTCAAGGCAAGTTCTACCTCACCTACCCCTGGGTGGAGAACAAAACCGAGACGCTGGCCTACGCCATGAGCGATAATCCTCTGGGACCCTTCGAGTTCAAGGGCAAGA
>CALZGT010000246.1 GCA_945787235.1 uncultured Prevotellaceae bacterium | reverse complement strand
ACCTATTATAATAAGGGCAGTTTCAAGATGTACGGCACCTACCACCTGGATCGCGGCACCTACAAGCTGACGCTCCAGGATGTCATCCACAAGGATTTCCAGTTCCGCCAGGGAGGCACCATCGTCTTCGGCGGCAATCCTTTTGATGCCAGCCTCGACCTGCAAGCGGTCTATACCGTGCCCAGTGTCTCACTCAACGACCTCTCGGCCCGCAGTACGTTCTCCAACACCAACGTGCGCGTGAACTGCCTCATGAACCTCGGCGGCAAGGCCGGGGCTCCACGCGTCACCTTCGACTTCGACATCCCCAATGTCAATGAGGATGAGTTGCGCATGGTGCGCTCCCTCATCTCCACCGACGAGGAGCGCAACCTCCAGGTCATCTATCTGCTGGGCATCGGACGCTTCTACACCTACGACTATACGGGCAACCAGAGCCAGCAAAGCACGGCAGCCATGAATTCCTTGCTCAGCACTACCCTCTCCGGCCAGCTCAACCAGATCATAAACACCATCACGGGCAGTAGCAACTGGAACTTCGGTGCCAACCTCTCGACGGGCAACACAGGATGGAGCGACCTGGACGTAGAGGGCATGCTCTCAGGCCGCCTCCTCAACAACCGCCTGCTCATCAACGGCAGCTTCGGCTATCGCGACACCCCCGTGGCTACGAGCAACTTCATCGGCGACTTCGACGTGCAGTGGTTGCTCAACAAGCAGGGAAGCCTCATCCTCAAGGCGTACAGCGAGACCAACGACCGCTACTTCACCAAGTCGGCCCTCACCACCCAGGGCATCGGTTTCATGGTCAAGAAGGACTTCACCAACCTGGGGGACATCTTCCGTTTCCTGCGCAGGAAAAAGGTGCAAGAATCATCACAGAAAGAATAACCTAAATATTAACCAAAACAAAAAAAGACAGAGATGAGAAAGAAACTTACCCTAACTGCCGCCTTGCTCTCTCTCCTGGCCGTACAGGCCAAGAACATCACCATCACGGTGAGCAAGACGAAGTACCAGACCATCACGGGATTTGGTGCCGCCTGCTGCGACGGTGCCATGTGCCCCTACGGCACAGACACGCGTCCCGTGCAGTTGCTCTACGGAGAGAAGTCCAAGATTGGATTCAACATCATGCGTATGGAAATCTCCCCCAACTTCAAGGGGGACATCACCGCAACCGACGTGGGATGGGACACGCCCTACGACTGGAAGGGAAGCCTGCCCTCGGCCCGGGTGGTCAAGCAGCGTGGCGGCATCGTGTTCGGCACGCCATGGTCGCCTCCAGGGGAATACAAGACCAACGGGGCGGCCAATGGCGGCCAGAGTGAAGAACAGGGCCAGATAAGGGCCACCCTGCGCGAGGACTGCTACGAGAAGTTCTTCCCCTGGCTCAACACGTTCCTCAAGTACATGAAGGACAATGGTGTCAAGGTGGATGCCGTGTCCATACAGAATGAGCCCGACTGGTGGGTGAGCTATTCGGGATGCCTCTACACCCCAAAGCAGCAACTCAACCTGGTCAAGAACTATGCCCACATGCTCGACCGTGAGACCTACCCCTGGGTACGCCTCATCAGTGCCGAACCTCTGGGCTTTGACCCTGCCTATTCCAACGCACTCCTCAACGATGTGACGGCACGCAACCAGGTGGATATCATAGCGGGACACCTCTACGGTCATCCGCCATTGGGCAACATGAAGAGTGCCAACACCCTGGCCTCCCGCTACAAGAAGGAGGTGTGGATGACCGAGCACTCTGTCTCCGACAACATCCAGGGGCGCCTGCCCAACTGGCACGAACAGCTGCTCTTTGCCGAGGAACTCAATGAGTGCATGCTCTCTGGCTGCACCGCCTACATCTACTGGTACATGCGTGCGCACTGGGCCTTCGTGGGTACGGGCGAAAGCAAATACGGCCCTGAGAACAAGAAGAACGTCCTCCTGCCCCGCGCCTATGTGGCCTCCCACTTCGCCAAGCATGTCACGGGTTCTACCCGGCTCAATGCCATCGCCTCAGGCTATGCCACCCCCACCACCGAAGCGGCCTTCGAGACCTCTGCCTACATCAAGGGTGACTCGCTCATCGTCATGGTCATCGACACCACGGCCACGGAGTACAACGTCAAGGTCAGACTGCCCTACCTCGTAAAGAGCGGCACGCACCTGCTTTCCACGGGCAATGAGCCTGAAAACCTCTGTCAGACCTCCGACATTGACATTCCTGAGCCTACCAAGGAGGTGACCATCCCCATCCCGGGACGGAGTCTCAGCACCTTCATCTTCATGATGGCTAACGAGGAAACGGCCATCGAGGCTCCCGAGGCCGACATGCCTGACCAGCACACGTACTACGACCTTCAGGGACGGCACATCGACCTCCTCAACGAACCCTTCTACATCCTCCGGCGAGCCGACGGCTCCACGCGCAAGATCCTGCGCAGGAGGTGAGATAGAACAATGAACAATTAAAAATTAGCATAGGTGCATCCCCACGAATACTGGGGATGCACTTCTTTATAGGTAGGTTCTATAAATTAGCTTTGATGGGATTTTGCTCTATCTTCGAGCAG
>CALZGT010000245.1 GCA_945787235.1 uncultured Prevotellaceae bacterium | reverse complement strand
AAGTTCGTGAAGAACAACCGCATCGTCATCGTAAGAAACGGCAAGGCTTACAACGCTGCCGGTGCACGCATCCAGAAGTAATAGGTCTCTCCCCCACAGCTCTTCCTCCTCACTCAGAGGTGGGAGGGCAGGGGAAACCCTACAAATAAGGAAGGGAGGATGATCCGAATGGGTCATCCTCCCTGTCTTATGACACGCTTCCTGCTTTTCCTCCCCCTCAATGCAGAAAAAGCATCCTTGTGGCAATATTTTACACGCGCGTGCGTTAATAATAATAGGTATATAAATTGTTTACCACAAGGAAAAAGATACGCGTATGGCATACAGAAAACTTACAGCTCAGAACATTGAGCAACTGACAGCGCAGGGTTGCACTGCCAAGGATTGGACAGAAATCAGCGTACACGAGGGATTACAACTCAAGTACGTTCAGTACGTGAACTTCTCCGGCACCTGCCGCATCGGCAGGTTCGAGAAGAGTTTCCAGATGGCGGGAGGCATAGAGAAGCATTCGGGCATCTACCATGCCACGCTCCACAATGTCACGGTGGGCGACAACTGCTGCATAGAGAACATCAAGAACTACATAGCCAACTACGACATCGAGGATGACTGCTTCATAGAGAATGTCGATATCATTCTGGTGGATGGCAAGACATCCTTCGGCAACGGTACCGAGGTGGCTGTCCTCAATGAGACAGGAGGACGTGAGGTCACCATCCACGACCACCTCACCGCCCACGAGGCATATATGGTGGCCATGTACCGCCACCGTCCCCGGCTGGTAAGTCGCCTCAAGGAACTCGCTGCGGAGTACGCTGCCCAGGTGAGCAGCGAGCGCGGACGCATCGCCGAAGGCTGTACCATCGTCGATACGGGCTACATCAAGAACATGTACGTGGGACCCTGCTGCAAGATAGAGGGCGCAGGAAGACTGAAGAACGGTTCGCTGATGAGCCGCAGGGAGAGTCCCATACACATCGGGTACGGTGTCATTGCCGACGACTTCATCGTGCAGGACGGCTCGCAGGTGGAGGACGGCACCATGCTGACCCGCTGCTATGTGGGACAGGCATGCACCCTGGGACACGGCTACTCGGCCAGCGACTCCCTCTTCTTCTGCAACTGCCAGGAGGAGAACGGCGAGGCGTGCGCCATCTTCGCCGGTCCCTTCACCGTGACCCACCACAAGAGCACGCTGCTCATTGCGGGCATGTTCTCCTTCATGAACGCTGGAAGCGGTTCCAACCAGAGCAACCACATGTACAAGCTAGGTCCCATACACCAGGGTGCCCTGGAGCGCGGTGCCAAGACATCGAGCGACAGCTACATCCTGTGGCCGGCACGCATCGGTGCCTTCTCCCTCGTCATGGGACGCCACACTACGAATCCCGACACCAGCGACATGCCCTTCTCTTACCTCATAGAGAAGAAGGGAGTGACATACCTGGTGCCTGCCGTCAACCTGCGTTCGGTGGGAACCATACGTGATGCACAGAAATGGCCCAAGCGTGACAAACGGAAAGCCGGGGAGCAGCTGGACCTGGTGAACTTCAACCTGCTCTCTCCCTATACCATCGACAAGATGGTGAGGGGACTGCGCATTCTCGATAACCTCGAACAGCTCAGTGGTGCCACGAGCGACACCTACGCCTACCAGAGTGCACGCATCGCCAGTTCGGCCCTGAAGAAGGGCAAGACGCTCTACCGCATGGCCATCCACAAGTTCCTGGGCAACTCGCTCATCTCCCGGTTGGAGAAGGTGGAGGGAGACCTCACCCGACTGCGTCCCGACCTGAAGGATGCAGCCTCGGGAGTCTTCGAGGGAGAAGGCGACTGGGTAGATCTGTCAGGGCTCATCGCTCCCCACACGCTGGTGAGCAAGATGATGGACGAGATAGAGGACGGCACGCTGGGCACGCTGCAAGCCATCGACGCGCGTCTCCATGAACTGCACGCCCGCTACTATGACCTGGAGTGGGCATGGGCCTACCGACTGATGCTCTCGTTCTACGAAATCGATGAGGAGCGCATCACGCACGAGGACCTCATCGGCATCATACGCCAGTGGAAGGAGGCCGTGGTGGGGCTGGACAAGATGCTCTACGAGGATGCCAAGAAAGAGTTCTCCATGACGGCCCGTACGGGATTCGGTTTCGACGCACAGAAGCAGAAGACGATGGATGCGGACTTCGAACAGGTGCGGGGTGACTTTGAGAGCAACACCTTCGTGGCGGCCGTCACGGAACACATTGAACGCAAGACGGCCCTGGGCGACAAGTGGTTGGCCAAACTGAGTTAGACAATGGAAAACGGCATACTGACGCACCCCGTGCTGGGGGAACTGGAACTGCGCACGAACGCAAGGGCCAGGAGATTAAGTTTCCGCATGACAGAGGGGAGGTTCCGGGTTACGGTGCCTCCCCTTGCCACGCGCGAGGACCTGGACCGGTGCATCAAGGAACTCCTGCCACGGCTTCTGGCCCTTAAGGAACGGCACGTGAACAAGCATCCGAAGCGTATCATCGACACTTCGTTCCGCATCGAGGCAGACGAGTTCAGGATGCTGGTGCAGGAGGGCGAGGTGGAAGCTCCCACGGCAC
>CALZGT010000244.1 GCA_945787235.1 uncultured Prevotellaceae bacterium | reverse complement strand
CAAGGATTATAAAAATCATTTTGCACACCTACTTATGCTTGTTCCTCAGTACAAAGTTAGGTCTAATTCGTTAAAAAACAAAAAAATCATCCCTATTTGGAAGATTTTTGTGAAAAAGTTTGGTGGTGTGCCAAGAAATGCGTTAATTTGCACAAAACATCGCATTTAAAGTGCATCCATGCAAGAAGGAGAAAGCGGCTTACCGAATTTACAATCTGACACCATAAGCAAGACGATTATTTAGACGAGAACAACAATATCCTAATTATTAACCAAAAACCAACTTTATGAAGAAAATTACTTTCTTTGTGCTGGCACTGTTCTGTGCAGTGGCCAGCTGGGCACAGGGAACTGTCAAGGTGCTGGACACCGATGCAGAAAACCTGATCACCAGTGCGGATCAGATTACCTCCCCCTGCTCCGAATCATCAGAGGGTAGTATCGGGGCTTTGCTCGATGGTGACCCTACTACCTTCTGGCATTCTGCATGGCAGGGGGACGCTTCCAAATGGGCAGTTGGTACCCACTATTTTCAGGTAGAGATAGCGGGTCTGCCCGATGACCTCGGTTTCGAGTTTACCCGTCGCGACAACAGCGGTAACCAGATTATCAAGTGGGGCGTGTATGGTGCTCCCAGTGCGGATGCCGCCAAGGAGCAGTGTACCCTGCTGGCTGAGGTGGAGACACCCTTCGGTAGTCAGACCGAGACCCTTACTTCTCAGGTTTTTGCGCGTCAGGGTTTTGACATCCTCCGCTTCTACAACCTGCAGACCACCGGTGGTTCTGTCTTCTTCCACTTGGCTGAGTTCCGCCTGCTTCCCTGCAAGGAGGCTGACGAACTCGAGGTGGCCATCTATGACTTGCAGGCCATTTATGACACCTATACGGCCAAGGCGCTGGATCCCGAGAAACTCGGTGACAAGCCTGGTCAGTACGGAGAGGCTGCCTACGCTGCTTTTGAAAAGGTCATGGAATATGCTAATGATATTTGTCAGGCAGGTACCGACTGTGGTCTTTCCGTAGAGCAGGTTGCCGCAGCCGGTGAGGCTATCAAGGAGGCATGGGCAGCCGTAGAGGCCAGCCGTGTACCCTGGCAGCAGGAAATCAAGCCTGGTTACTATGTCATCAAGAGTGCGCTCGACTTCTATGAGAATGTGACTATCCCCGGTGGTACCGACGATGCTACGGGTGAGACAGTTCCCGAAACGACCAAGAAGGTTTATTATGAGAAGGCCATCTATGCTGACGGCACCACTCCCAAGTGGAAGACCTTCGAGCCCAAGGCTGCTTTCCTCTTCAAGATTGAGGAGAGTGCCACTCCTCGCGCCTATGTGGTGAAGAACATGATGGACAACCTGACATGGAAAACCCTCCAGAGCTTCACGGCAGAGGAGACCGATACTACCATGATGTTCGACTGGAGCATGGAGAACATCTCTATGTTTGCTGACAGCACTGTGCAGAAGGTGATTCCTATAGTGTATAATATCCGCTTCTCTGGCGCGTCTGATAACAAGAGTAATACTGG
This sequence comes from uncultured Prevotellaceae bacterium, assembly GCA_945787235.1. GTDB lineage: Bacteria > Bacteroidota > Bacteroidia > Bacteroidales > Bacteroidaceae > Physcousia. The sequence goes on along the minus strand of CALZGT010000244.1, from coordinate 1,085 downwards.
AACCTTTGTGCATGCAGGTGGTCATGGTGGTGGTACTGGTAAGTCTGGCAACATCGTGAACTGGAGCTGCTCTCGTGATCCCGAGAACACCCCCTGCGCTACCGACTGGTACCTGGAGGAGATTGACGAGGCAACCGCTAACGCTTGGATTGAGGCTGCAAGTCCCGTGAAGAAGTATCAGACCATGATTGACAGCGTGAACGTCATCAAGAATGCGTTCCCCGCACAGAAGGCCATTGCCGTGGATAAGCTTACCAAGCTTTACGAGGATGAGCCTCTGATTACCTCTGTTGATCAGCTTTCTTCGCCCATGACAGAACCCAACGAAGGAACTATCGAGGGTCTGATTGATGGTAATCCCTCTACCTACTGGCATGCTACCTGGAGTGCAGGTGCCAACACCACTCCCGGTACCAACTACTTGAGTGTATCTGATATCAACGAGGAGATGGTTGCCCTCAAGATTACCCGTCGTAGCGGTGCTCAGAATGACCATGTAGCCGTGTTCAGCGTCTTTGGCTTTGATGCCGTTGACGAGAGCCTGACAAAGGAGGATGGCGTGCTGCTCGATACTCTCAAGATTCCCTATGCTTCTGCCGGTGAGACCCGCATCAGCGACGTCTTCTCTACCCAGGGCAAGACCGTGCTCCGCTTCTACAACGAGGAGTCTGCTCCCATTTCTGCCAACCGTGGTTACTGGCATGCTGCTGAGTTCCAGCTCTTCAAGGCTGAGCAGAGTCAGGGTGCCACCACTACCCAGGCTACTGTACGTGCTGAACTGATTGCCGCCGTTGAGACCGCTCTTGAGGCATGGAACGCCAACAACTATCAGGCTGAGACCGTAGTGGCTGAGGACAAGGGTGCTGAGGTTGAGGCTGCCTACAATACTGTAGTAAACGCTTACGCGGCTTGGACGGCTGTCTATACCGATCCTACTCCCATGCGTGATGCTGTGGCTGCTGCCAAGGAGTTTGCCAAGGGCATCGTAGAGGGTAAGAACCCCGGCCAGTGGCCCGAAGGTGCCGGTGCCAGCGTCATCACGACTGCTACCGATGCTGCTGAGGCTTACAACAACGCAGGTGCTT
>CALZGT010000243.1 GCA_945787235.1 uncultured Prevotellaceae bacterium | reverse complement strand
GGTCGGGATGGCACACGATCCAGTCGGGATGCTGCTCGTAGAGTTCGGAGAGGGGGTTGGTCATCTCGGGTTCTATCCAGATGCCGAACTCCAGTCCGCGCTTCTTGGCTGCCTCCACGAGGGCAGGCACGCCCTTGGGCAACTTCACGGTGTCGGTCTTCCAGTCGCCCAGTCCGTACTTGTCCACGGTGCGGCGGTGCTTGGTGCCGAACCACCCGTCATCCATGACGAAGAGTTCGCCGCCCAGCATCTTCAGGCCGTCCATCATCTCTTCGAGGTTCTCCTGGCGCACGTCCATATAGACGCCCTCCCAGGAGTTGAGCAGAATCTTGCGGTCCTGCATGCCGTGGGCCACCATGCCCTGCTTGGCCCAGCGGTGGAAGGAGCGGCTCACGCCACCCAGTCCCTCCTGGCTGTAGGAATAGGCCAGTATGGGGGTGGTGAAACTCTCGCCTGTCTTGAGGGTGTAGGCCGAGTGTTCCTCGTCGATGCCTGCCAAGAAGTGGTGCACCTTCTTGTCGCGCGTCTCCAAGAGGAGCTTGTAGTTGCCGTTCCAGCAGAGCACGGCACCGATGGCGCGTCCGCTGTTCTCGCGGGGAGCCCCGTCGAGTGAGAACATGATTTCGGGACGGTCGCCCTGAGAGTTGTGTATGCCCTGGGTGTTCTGTATGACCTTGATGCCCGGGGCCAGGGCTTCGCGGGTGATTTCGGCCTCGGCACCCCAGGAACCGTGGGCATGCTGTATCCACACGTTCCCCTGGCGGATAGGCAGGTAACCACTGGCATACTGCTGGAGGACGATGGGTTTCTTCTCGCGGTTGGTCAGCACGGTCCAAGTCTCGATGACGTCGTGGGCCGTGTGTGTGCGGTAGTTCACCTCCACCTCGAAGGCATAATGGTTGTCCTTCATCGTGATGGTGTAGAGTGTGGCATCGCCTTCCTGCTTCTCCCGGCTGCCCGTCACCACGAGTTCGGTACTCATGTTGCCGTCGAAGTGCTTCACGCTCAGGGCCGTATGCCGGAGGCACTCGCCCCCGAAGCCGGGATAGGCTTCCTCCCAAAGCGAGTAGGCGGAATAGACCTGGCTGCCGTCGCCCTTGAGGCGGCTGCCGTAATAGCTCATGCGCAGGGGCTGACCCTCATCGGCTTTGAGCAGGAGGGTGCTGTGCTGTGTGTTCACCACGATGTCCTTGGCCTGTAGCGCAGTGCAGGAAAGAGACAGGAGACTGAGTCCTGTGAATAGAAACTTTTTCATGGAATATAAATATAATGTATAATAGTTTACGCGTGATAAATCTTGCCTACCAGCCAACAGGCAAAGGAGTGGCTGCAAACGCGCTGGAGGAGGCATTCGAGGGAGGAGAGCAGGTCGCTGCGATAGAAGATCTTGGGCGAAGGGCAGGTACAGGCCTTCACCACGCGACGGGCCACCTGGTCGCTCGTGAGTCCGTGTTCCTCGTCATGAATCATCTGCTCTATGGCCTGCTTCATGTGGGGATAGACCTCACTGCCCGTGAGGTCGGTAGTGCGCTTGAAGTTGGTGTGTACGTCCCCAGGCATGACGCAGCTGACACGGATGTCGTAGGCCTTCAGTTCGTTGCGCAGGGCAAAGGCGTAGCTGTTGAGGGCAGCCTTGCTGGCGGAATACATGCTCTGGAAGGGGATGCTGAAGACGGCGGCCATGGAACTGACGAAGACGATGCGTCCGCACTCGCGGCCTCTCTTCTCCTGACTGCGCATGAGGGGAAGGGCGGCCTGGAGGACACGGATGGGACCATAGACGTTGACGTCGAACTGGCGGTGCATCTCTGCCTCCGTGGTGAACTCAATGGCGCCGGCTATGCCCATGCCGGCACACAGGAGGAGGAGGTCGATGCGGCCTGCCTGCTCACGGATGAGGCGGAGGGCTTCACGGATGGTTTCGGTACGTGTCACGTCGCACGGGATGTGCTGCACGCCCTGCTGGGGCACTTCGCTGCGCGAGAGGTCGAAGACGCGGTAGCCGAGGCGCACCAGGCGCGTGGCGGTGGCCCGACCTATGCCGGAGGAGGCTCCGGTGATGACTGCTGTTTTCATTGTAGGCATAATTTTTGCAAAATTACGAAAATTATGCGTGCGGAGCAAAGAATTACGCCCCTTCTTTTGCTTATTTGACGCAATCTTGGTACATTTGCAGTCTGAAAACGTAAAAAACAACAGGAATGGGACGCAACAAATTCTCACAGAACGAAATCATACAGATCGGAAAGCTGCTGAGGCGCAAGGCTTCGGGCACACGGTTCCAGCAGAAGATGGTACGCCACACGCTGAGGGTGGACTATGAGTTCAACATCTCCGACTTCAACGAACCGGGAAAGGCTTTCGGAGAGGAGGACCTCAAACGATGTGTGGAGAAGGGACGCATACAGATTCTCGACGATGCCACCATCGAGGCCATGAAGGAGAAGAGGGCACGCGACAAAGCCAGGGATGCCGCTGAGGCAGAAGCTGCGGCTATCGAGACGGGTGAGGCCATCGACTGGAAAAAGGTACAGGAAGAATGGAATGCGTATTACGGAACGGAAAACGAGACTCAAGACTAATACCTTGAGCCTCGTTTTCTCATCGCTCAAAAAAACACCCCGAAGCAATACTTCGGGGTTTATTGAGCGGAAAACGAGACTCGAACTCGCGACCCTAACCTTGGCAAGGTTATGCTC
>CALZGT010000242.1 GCA_945787235.1 uncultured Prevotellaceae bacterium | reverse complement strand
GTGTCCCCTCCGATGAAGCATCCGTTGGGACTGGTAGCTTGTATGTTGTGGAACGTGATGCGGCTCACCTCTCCGCATTTTCCCTCGGTGGCACCCTTGGGGAAACGCCAGCCCGCATCCTTGTGGTTGCCCACGGCCCGGGGATAACTGGTTACGTAGATGGGTTCTGCCTTGCCCCACCACACATCGGTGAAGTACCGGCATTCCATGATGATGTTCGAGAAGAGGACATCAGTTACCGTACCCTCATCCCTGTTCTGGATGCCCAGTCCGCGGTTGCTGGCTTTGATGACGCAGTTTTCTATGATGACGTGCGAGATGCTGTCCATGTTCTCGCTGCCTATCTTGATGGCACAGGAGCGACCTGTCATCACGCAGTTCGTGACCACGATGTCCTGACATGGACCGCACTCTGCGTACTCACGGCGGTTCTTCAGGCAGATGCAGTCATCGCCGCTTTCGATGAAGCAGTTGGCAATACGCACCTTGCGGCTGTGGTCCAGGTCTATTCCGTCCCCATTGCGAATCTTCAGGTTGTTGAGGAGCGAGATACCCTCGATGAGTGCGTCATAGCAACCAATGAGGTGTACCGTCCAGTAGGCTCCCTGACGGATGGTTACATCGCGGATAGTGAGGTGACGTACACGCTTGAGTGTGAGTACATGGGGACGGGGGTCGAAAGTCGGGTCTTTCAACTCTTTCAACTCATAACTGTCTTCCAGTTCCTTGCCCATGAAGGCAACCCCATTGCCATCGATGGTGCCGCGCCCCGTAATGCTTAGGTTTTCGATGCTGTCACACCACAGCCACATCATGCCTTCGCCACGGTTCTCACCAAAGGCGCTAAGCGTGTAGATATCTTCATCAGGATTGGCCAGCAACGTGGCACCAATCTCCAGGTGCAACTCAATGTTCGACTTCAACTCTATGGGGCCTGCCATGTAAGTCTTTCCTTTGGGGAAGAGTACACGGCCTCCCCCCTGTGCCGAACAGGCATCAATGGCTTTCTGTATGGCTGCTGCATCATCTGTCATGCCATCGCCCTTGGCACCATAGTCAAGGACGTTGAAAAGGGTATCGGACGTGGTTCCTCCGCAGGCCATGAGCAGGAGGGAGAGTAGTGCTATGAGTTGTTTTTTCATTGCTTGGGTTGTTATTTGCAGGGCAAAGTTAGTCAAAAAATAGTTATTTAACAAAACATAGTGTCAGTTTGTGAGCAAATCGTGTGCAAAATGGAATGAAATGCTATAGTTTGATGAATATTTTGTTTCGGTACAGCACGTAGGCCAACAGGGTCAGCACACCGAGGAAGGTGAGGGCGTATGCCAGAGAGGCCCACTCGGGAGAGAATCCGCAGCAGCTGTAGGTGTCGAAGAGGAGGGTGGGTAGATGCCACACCTTGATGACCTGTGCGAGCAGTACACTCGCTACAAAGAGAACGATGGCATTCATGCCGAACCATTGGAATGGAGGTGTCCATGCCTTGCGCTGGTTCATGTCGATGAAGACAATCAGGGTTGATAGCAGGGCGGTGGCCATACCACAGGTGACGAGGACGTAACTCGGTGACCAGATGCGTTTGTTGAGGGGGAGTCCGAAACTGAGCAGATAACCCGACAAGGCAAGGAGTGTGGCCAGGGTGAAGAGGCGGGTGAGTCGCCGAGGGAGCTCATCTTTCTCTTTGATTCGGAAACCCACGATGACACCTATCAAGGTGTGGGCCACGGAGGGAATGACACCCAGCAGTCCTTCTGGGTCGATGGGACTCTTGGTGTAGAGGTGAGCCTGGCCGAAAAGTGCGCGATCGATGAGGCAGATGATGTTCTCCTCCCCTTTCACGTAACCATTTCCCAGCTGCAGGACGATGCCGTAGAGGACCAGCAGGGAGATAATGATTTTCCAAAAGTGACGGGGCTGAACCCACAACGTGAGGAGGGAGGCCAGACAGTAGCAAAGGGCAATGCGTTGCAGGATGCCCCAGATGCGCAGCGTAGCAAGGGTTTCGTACAAAGGAATGCCTTTCAGTAGCTGACCGCTGGCGTTGAGCAGTACACCGATGAGGAACATCTTCAGGGTGCGTAACATGATTTTGCGAAGGGCTGGCTGTTTGGCCAGTTCGTCCTCTGAGGCAGGCGAATATTTACCCAGGGCAAAGGCGATGCTCACGCCCACCATGAAGAGAAAGAAGGGAAAGACAAGGTCGCATGGGGTCAGTCCGTTCCACTCAGCGTGTTCCAGGGGAGTGAAACAGGTTCCTCCGGCACCATTGTTGACAACAATCATGCCGGCTATGGTCATGCCGCGAAGCACGTCCAGGGAGAGAAGGCGAGAATTCATTTCTTGCAGGTTTATGGGTTAAGGTGGGTTCCCAGCACTCTTTTGACCATCTCCACCGCATTGCCTACACCTTCGCTGGGGTAAGGGGTGCGGTCGAGTGTCCAGGGTTCCTCCATGGCATACCAGTCGATGGTGAAGGCTGGATTGGTGTCGGTCTTGGTGCTGGAGTTTCCGATGGGGCTCATGGGCAGTTCGCCCATCAGTTCCTTGTCGAGGATTTCGAAGAAGTGCTTCCAACGTGGGAAATAGAAGTCCTGGAGCAGACCGTTCCACTCCTTGTGAGCATAGTCGCGCAACTTACCCGTGTCGGCACAGTAGCGGTTGCCCCAGGTGGTTATCTGCACACGGGCATTCCATTCGTACAGGCGTGCTTCTTCCTCGTTCTGTGC
>CALZGT010000241.1 GCA_945787235.1 uncultured Prevotellaceae bacterium | reverse complement strand
CTATGAACTGAACTTACTTGTGTGCCGGTTCTCCGTTCTTGTTGTGCAGCGTACACTTGCCTTCCTTCATGTTCTCCTTTCGGTACCAACCCTGTGCATCGGTGTTGGACTGGTCCTGAGCCCAGAGGGCAAACTGAGGATAGGCATCGAAGATGCGTGTGCTTTCCGAGGGCCACTGCCATGCGTACTTCATGACTACGGCCATGGGAGCCCTGCAACCCTCCTGGGCACGCGTGCTGACATCCACGAAGCGCCATTCACCCTTGTTGCCGTCCTTATCCACATCCTGCACGCGGATGCGGAAATCCTTGGCATTGGCACCGAAGTCATACTGGTCGCCTGAGAATTTCAGGGTAGCTATCTTGACGTGCTTCAGCGTAGTGGCATTACCCGTGTTGGCCATGGTGTTTCCAAGGGTCTCGTGGGCATCCTTGCACAGCAGCTGATCCTTGAAATAGATTTCCGTGGGCAGCTTGCCACCGGCCGCACAGAGATAGACATCAGCCGTACCCTTCTGGTCATACACCTGAAGCACGATGTCGTTGAAGTCGAAGTCACTTGAAGTGGGAGTGTCCTCGAAGGCAAAGGTCCAGGGAGTGTCCATCTCCAGGTACTCCGTGTCCTTGGGGTCTTCCGTCTTGCTCTGGTCGGGGTTGTAGTAGAGGGGTTTGTCGTGGGGCTTGGCGGGGTTGCCGAAATCCACCACATAGGGCAGATATACACCGGGCAGGATACCGTTGCCGGGTACGAGGCAGAACGTCACGTCGTTGCAGTCGTAGTCGCAGGAGCCTACGGCAGAGTCATCCAGTCCCATGAAGATGAAGCCCTTGTAGTAGCGAATGAGGCTACGGTAAGTCTTATCTTTGATGGGCATGTTGAACCTGGCGTCCGAGAAAGTGGCATTGCCACGGAAGTTGGGCGCGGTAAGCGCAGCACTGGGAACGCCCATCTCCTCCAGCTTCTTGCGCTGATCGTTGTTGCTGCTGTTACGTGTGAGGTAAAAACCGATGTTCTCCCCTACGGGTACATCGATTTTATAGAGCACACCGCGAATGCCATCGATGTTGCCTTTGTTCGCCTCATTTACCTTAGCGATATTGAATACGTTATCTCCCTTGCGTGCAGCATTGGTAACGGGTGTGGTTCCCACAACGCCGTCTACGTTCTGGTCCCAGTGGTCGAAGTTGGTGTCCAGCCACTGGTTGACATTGTCCTTGAGGGCATACTGCACCTTGCACTTCACCTCCTCTCCGTCCTCGAAATAGTGGTAGTCTTTGAGATTGGATTCCACAAAGGGCACTAACTCCATGGTGCTCAGGTCATTGCCCTTGTAGTGGTAGTAACCCAGTACACATTCGTCACGTGTACCCGTGTCGCCGTAGGCAAAGGCGATATAGAAGGGGCCGCGCGACTCCAACTTGTAGTTGACGGCATGTACCGTGTTGTCAGGATCGACGGCCTTGGCCTCGGGGGCAGCTGCCAGGAGAGTCTGCCACAGGTCGCCGGGGAAATTATGGTAACCGCAGTTGGGCTGGTAACTCTGGGTGATGAGTTTCTCGTTGATGCCGTTAGGATTGAAGGCAGCACGTGTACCGCCCGCCATGATCTTCGGGGTGAAGTTCACGGTGATGTCCTGTGACTCCTTCTGCTCGGGTGTGATGTACTCGTAGTGGGTGGCTCCGTTGGCATCGAGACAGGTCACCAGCAACTGTTCTACATTACCCTCGGGCAGGAACACCAGCATCTGGCCGTTGTTCTGGATGTTCAGCTTGCCGTAGCACTCGCGCACCTCCTCTTCGGTGGAATACACGGCTATCTGGCACGAGCCCATGGCCTGGATGTTCAGCGTGATTTTGCGGGCAGATACCCAGGTATGGTCAGGGTCAATCTCTCCTCCGACAGCCTCCTTGAAGGCTTCCTCACGCTGGGAAATCTGTTGCAGAAACTCCTCTCCCTTGTAGGAATAGATTTCGTGATCAACGCAACTTGCTGTCATGGAGCAAGTAAGCAGTAACAAACTCGCAGTTTTGACGTTAGACTTCATCATTTTCATCTTTTTTTTAGCGACAATGCTTTTTTGCAGCTCTTGTTATTGTTATCTTTGATAAACTGTCATTATTAAAATCGCCGCAAAGTTACTGCTACTCCACATTATATGCAAATATTCGGATAAAAAACTGCCACGGATTTACATCTTGTTTCCTGTTTCTCCATTTTTTCCTGCATTTCCTCGGATGACGACGAGGTAATCGACAATGTCTTGTGCAGAAATGCCTGTAGAGTAGAGGAACCTCTTCCTGTTGTTTAGGTGGGGTCTATAGGTGGGTTCTATAAATTTCACCTTTACCCAGTCTTTCGCCAATTCAGGCAGAAAACACGAGAACCCACCTAAAAAGATTCTTTTGATATCCTACAGCAATCGTACTGTCCTTTTCGTTCAGCCAAGGCTGAACGGTCTGAGAAGGCAACTTCAGTGCCCATAGAAGTTAACTTCAAGAACCATTCAGCCTTGGCTGAACGAAAAGGCAAAGAGAATAATTCGTTATGCAATAATAATTAGAACACCGAAATATGGCAATAAAGGTGGGTTCTATAAATTTGCTTTGTCAGATTTTGGAATTATTTTCGAGGTCAAATTGTAAGTTGAAGAGGGAGCGTAGCGAGCTACGTGACTGAGTCAACTTGCAATTTGAGCCGAAAAGAATCCAAAAGATGGCAAAACGTCAACACACAAT
>CALZGT010000240.1 GCA_945787235.1 uncultured Prevotellaceae bacterium | reverse complement strand
GGTTATAGGTTATCGAAGGGGTTATGGTTCGGTTTTGAGGCTGTATTCGGGTTATGGTTTTGGGGTTATAGGTTATTGGTTATTGGTTATCGAAGGGGTTAGAGGTTTAGTTTGTTGGTTAAAGTTCATGGCTGCTCAATCGTGGATGAGAACCATAACCCGAAGACAACGGGACATGTACTCTAACCCTTTCGATAACCTATAACCTATAACCCATAACCCATAACCCATAACCTATAACCTCAACTATGAACTAAATTCAACTATTTCCGACACCGCCTCTCCGTGGGCCAGCTTCGTGACGAGACGGTCGCCAGCCCGGAGCTGGGCAGCATCCTTCACGAGATGACCGTTGCAGAACGTCATGCTGTAGCCACGCTGGAGGAGGACTTCCGGGTCGAGGGCCTGCGTGCGCTGCTGCAACATGTCCAGCCTGTGACGCTCCCTTTCAAAACGTCGGAGGAGTGACTGCTGCAGCTGCTGGGAGAGGGTGAGCAGGCGGTACTCCTGCCTCTCACGCACCCTCGCGAAGGAGAGGGGCAGCGTGTGGGAGAGATGCGACAGACGCAGGTGCTCGCGCTCCAGATGACGGCGTACATGCTGCACGATGAGGTCCTGGAGAGCCTGGAGGTGAGCCAGGTGCTGCGACTGGTAGTCGAGGATGAAAGCCGCCACGGCCGTGGGAGTCTTCAGACTGGTGTGTGCCACACGGTCCAGCACCGTCTCGTCACGGTCATGACCTATGCCCGTGAAGACGGGCAAGGGAAACTGAGCCACGGCAGCCGCCAGGGGATAGGAATCGAAGTCAGAGAGGTCGGCCACGGCCCCACCGCCACGGATGATGACCACGGCATCCCACTCCGCCTCCTGGGCCGCTATGGCCTCCAGGGCCTCCATGACCGTCTCCTCTACCCTATTGCCCTGCATGAAGGCCGGGAAGAGACAGACGTGGAAATACAGTCCCCACTCGTTGTGCAGCAACTGCTGGCAGAAGTCGCCATAGCCCGCAGCCGTATCGCTGGAGATGACGGCAATGCGCCGGAGCATGTAGGGCATGGGCAGCGTGCGGTTGTCATCGATGATGCCCTCGGCCTCCAGCTGCGCCAGAATCTGCTGACGGCGGCGTGCCATGTCCCCCAGGGTGTAACGGCTGTCCACGTCGAGGACATTGAGGCTGTAGCCATAGACCTCGTGGAACGTGACACGCACAAGGAACTGCACCTTCATGCCGGGACGCAACTCCTGGCCTGTCTCGCGCAGGAAGCGCACGCGTACCATATTATAATTGCGTGCCCAGATGTTGATGCGCGCCCGGGCAATGATTTTCATGCCTTGCGCATCCTTCTGAACCAGTTCGCCGTAGTAGTGACCACCCGAGCCGGGACGGCCCTCAGCCAGTTCGCCCGTGACCCACAGCGACTCCGGCACGCTCTCTTCGACGAGCGTGCTGACGAGGTTGTTGAGTTCAAACAATGAGAGTGTATTCATGAGAAAATAAGCAAGCCCCTCCCCTGTGAGGGAAGGGGCCTGCAGGTGTTATGGATGTTTACCCCAGGAAGCTGAGGAGAATACCCGCAGCCACAGCAGAACCGATGACGCCGGCCACATTGGGACCCATGGCGTGCATGAGGAGGAAGTTGCGGGGGTCGGCCTTCTGGCCTTCCTGCTGGCTGACGCGTGCTGCCATGGGCACCGCACTCACGCCGGCCGAACCGATGAGCGGGTTGATCTTCTTCTTGAGGAAGACGTTCATGAACTTAGCCATGAGCACACCCGAAGCAGAACCGATGCCGAAGGCCACGATACCCACGGCCAGGATGCCGATGGTCTGCCAGTTCATGAAAGAGCTGGCTGTAGCCGTGGCACCCACGGTAAGACCGAGACAGATGACCACGATGTTGTTCAGCTCATTCTGTGCCGCCTTGCTCAGACGCTCCACGACACCACTCTCCTTCATGAGGTTGCCCAGCATGAGACAGCCGATGAGCGTGGCAGCCGAGGGCACCACGAGGCTCACGATGATGGCCACCACGATGGGGAAGATGATCTTCTCGCGCTGTGACACGGTGCGCAGCTGTTCCATCTTGATCTTGCGCTCCTTCTCGGTGGTGAGGAACTTCATGATGGGAGGCTGGATGACGGGTACGAGAGCCATGTAGGAATAAGCCGCCACGGCAATGGGACCCAGGAGTTCAGGCGCCAGTTTCGAGGTGAGGAAAATGGCCGTAGGACCGTCAGCACCACCGATGATACCGATGGAAGCCGCCTGTTCGGGTGAGAAACCGAAGATGGGGAGGTCCATCTGGGTGACGATGAAGGTGGCGAAGATACCTATCTGTGCCGCTGCACCCAGGAGCAGGCTCTTGGGGTTGGCAATGAGCGGTCCGAAGTCCGTCATGGCACCTACGCCCAGGAAGATGAGGCAAGGATATACACCCGCCTTCACACCGATGTAGAGGATGTCCAGCAGACCACCATGTGCCATGATGTAGCCATAGCTGTGATAGCCCTCAGCCCCCTCCTTGAGGAAATGGTCGTTCCAGAGCGAGGAGTCGAACATGCCGGCTCCGGGCAGGTTGGTGAGAATCATGCCGAAGGCGATGGGGAGCAGAAGCAGTGGCTCATACTTGCGGACAATGGCGAGGAAGAGGAGGAAACAGCCAATGGCCATCATCACCAGGTTCTTCCACCCGTCGCCGCTGAGCGAGGCCAGGGATCAAACCCATGTCCTCATGGATACC
>CALZGT010000239.1 GCA_945787235.1 uncultured Prevotellaceae bacterium | reverse complement strand
ATGGACCGTCTCAAGGAAGTGGTCTTCGAGGACAACTCGGTAGAGAACATCGAATGGGGTGCCTTCTACCAGTGTACCCGACTGACCAGTATCTCTCTGCCCATCTCCGTACGCAAGATTGGCACCATTGCCTTTGCAAACTGTACGGGACTCACTTCTGTGAAGATTCCCGATAAATGCCGCGTACAGGAGCAGGCCTACCTGAATTGTTCGGGCATCAGTTCCATCGAGGTGAGTCCCACGGCCACCTTGGGTCAGTACGTGTTTGCCAGCGAGACCAAGGTGGATGGACAGGTACGTCACACGCTCTACAGCAAGGAACTGCGTCGCCTTCCAAGCCAAATCAACAGCGGCAACTGCCACACTTTCGGCTTTGCCAAGGATGCCGTGGAGCGCTTGCGTGGCGGCAAGGGGGGAAGCCTGATGGCAGACTACGATTACATCACCAGCGAGGTGGACAGCCTCATTCCTCACAGTCAGGACACACGTCATGAGACTTACGCTCTCATCATCGGTAACCAGAACTACCGTTTTGTGCCCGAGGTACCCTACGCCATCCACGATGCCCGCGTGTTCCGCCAGTACTGTGAGAAGACTCTAGGTATCCCCATGGATAACATCCACATTGTAGAGGATGCCACCAAACAGCTCATCATGGACGAGGAGTTCGGATGGCTGAACAGCATCAGGGACCGTGAGAACAAGAACCTCATCGTCTATTATGCTGGCCACGGTGTTCCTGACACGAAGAAACAGAACAAAGCATTCCTACTTCCCACCGATGTGCGCGGCACCAATCCACAGTATGGTATCTCTCTGGATGATTTTTACAGCACTCTCGGAGACCTGGCCTTCAATCAGACCTCCGTATTCCTGGATGCCTGCTTCAGCGGCATGAACCGTGACAATGAGAACGTGAACGAGGGCATGCGTGGCGTAGAGATTGCTGCAGAAGAAGGTACGCTCAGCGGAGGCAACATAGTGGTATTCTCAGCTGCCCAGGGCAACGAGACAGCCCAGGGCTTTCAGGAACAGGGTCACGGCCTCTTCACTTACTATCTGCTCAAGGGCATTCAGGGCAGCTATGGTTCCGTAACATTCGGAGAACTGTCTGATTATATCAATTCGGAAGTCAGCCAGCGCGCTAAATTGCTGAAGATGCGCAAGCCCCAGACTCCCAGCACCAACGCCTCCGCCGCTATATCAGACAACTGGAGAGAATTGGGATTCTGATGGCATACGGATCCAAGATGCTCCAACTATATGACATGACAGAACACGGGTAGTTCCAGACTCCTGATATTCTCTCAGCATCGCCCTGGCAGTACAAGAACAAACATCCTCATTGAGATGTTCTTGCACTACCAGGGCGATAATTGTCATAACAGGCAAAGACATCAAAGTACTATATCTTTAGGGTGGGAATCCGAAATCGCTGCTTATTTCTGTTTCATATACTTGTCAAAAGACCCGTTTTTTTGGATAAATTGATGAATTTTGTGAAAAATATGCAGGAATAAGCGCAAAAATACGTACTTTTGTAGGATGAAAGTGCATAACGACAACTAAACGACATCACAATGAGTGACAAAGACATCATAGTCAAGCGCGTAGAGACCCGCAAGGACCTTAAGAAATTCATCCGTTTCAACTACGAGCTCTACAAGGGAAATCCCTACGCCGTACCCGATTTTCTGGAAGATACACTCGACACCTTCAACCCACGCAAGAACGCTGCCTACGAGTTCTGCTCCTCCCAGCTGTTCCTGGCCTGGAAGGACGGGAAGATAGTGGGCCGCGTGGCAGCCATCATCAACAACCGTGCCAACGAGACGTGGAACGTGAAGAACGTGCGCTTCGGGTGGATAGACTTCATCGACGACATCGAGGTGAGCCGCGCCCTGCTCGATGCCGTGGCACAGTGGGGCAAGGAACGCGGGATGGAACATCTCGTAGGTCCCCTGGGATTCACCGACATGGACCCCGAAGGCATGCTCATAGAAGGCTTTGACCAGCTGAGCACCATGTCCACCCTCTACAACTACCCCTACTACCCCCGGCACATGGAACAGCTGGGACTGGAGAAGGAAGTGGGCTGGGTGGAGCGCAAGGTGACCGTTCCCTACGGCAGTCACCACGCCCAGGACGAGAAGTTCTTCCGCATTGCAGAAATCGTCAAGAAACGCTTCAACCTGAAGGTGAAGAAGTTCAGGAACTACAAGGAAATCAAGGAAGGCAACTACGTGGAGAAGATCTTCGGTGTCATCAACAAGGCATACGCCCCCCTGTATGGATTCAGCCAGCTGAGCAAGCGACAGATAGAGACCTACGCCGAGAACTACCTCCGCTTCATCGACATGCGCCTGCTCACCATCGTGGAGAACGAACAAGGAGACGTAGTGGCCATGGGAGTGGGCATGGCCTCACTGTCACGCGCCCTCCAGAAAGCCAAGGGCAAACTCTTCCCCTTCGGCTGGTGGCACCTGCTGCGGGCCCTCAAGTGCAAGAGCTGCCGTTCCGAATACCTCGACCTGCTGCTCGTGGGGGTAGTACCCGAATACCAGGGCAAGGGCGTGAATGCCCTGCTCTTTGCCGACCTCATCCCCATCGGTTCCGAGATGGGATTCAAGTGGGGCGAGACGCACCTGCAACTCGAGGACAACAACAAGAGTCAGGACCAGTGGGCCTACCTGGAGTGTGAGGTCCACAAGAAGAGAAACTGCTACACGAAGAAAATATAG
>CALZGT010000238.1 GCA_945787235.1 uncultured Prevotellaceae bacterium | reverse complement strand
ATTAATAAGGAATAAGGAACAATTAACAATGAGCTGCGCGAAGCTAACAGGACTAGCAAAACCAGAACAACCAGAACAACCAGAACAGCTAGAATAACTAGAACAACTAGAATAACTAGAATAACTAGAATAACTAGAACTGCTAGAACTGCTAGAACTGCTAGAACTGCTAGAATAACTAGTCTTACTAGCAAGCCTCGCTCGACCGGCCTTTGGCAATCCTCTTCCCTCCCCCTAAACTATGAACTATGAACTCTAATTCCACCCTATTCACCCTCTTTTTTTCCTCTGCCCTGTTGGCCTCATCGGCCTGTACCTCATCTCCAGGCCGTCAATCTGTCACTCCTTCTACAGACACCACCCTCCTCGCTGAGGAACCCGCTCCCATGCCTCAATTCTGTGCGGCGGGTCGGCAACCCACCGTTTCCTACACCCCCCAAGACAGCACGCAGGTGGTGACCTTGCTGCGGGAAGGCGCCAAGCAGCCCTCCGGCACACCGCTGACACTCTACTACGCCCACCGTCTCATGGACATTCCTTACGTCAGTGCCACCCCGGAGGTCCACCCCGAAGAACGCCTAACCGTCAACCTCACCCAACTGGACTGCCTTACGCTGACGGAGAACGTCCTGGCCCTGAGTCTCGCCACACGCAGGGGTGACGGTTCCTTCGAATCATTCTGCCACTGGCTGCGTACCATCCGTTACCGCCAAGGAAAGCTGGACGGCTATGCCTCACGCAACCATTATTTCACACAATGGGTGAACAGCAACGCACAAATGGGCATCGTCAGGGAACTACAGGGAGAAGGGACCGCCAACCACTACCCCTTCCTGCGCTCCAGGAAGACCGACCTGCATTTCATGACGGCCAACCCCACCAAGTACCCGCTGCTCAAGGACGAGAAACAGAAAGGCAAGGACCGAGAACCCGGGTCGCACACCTCCCTCATCCGTCAATACGAAGAAGAGGCGAATGGCACCCACATACGTTACATTCCCAAGTCTCTCCTCAACCAGAGGAAAGAGAAACTGGGATGCATACAGGACGGGGACATCCTGGCTCTCGTCACCAACAAGGACGGACTGGACGTCACCCACCTGGGACTGGCAGTATGGGGAGAGGATAGTCTCCTGCATCTGCTCAACGCAAGCAGCCTGTACCACAAGGTCATTCTGGATCCCGTCCCACTCTACCAGTACCTCAACAAGAGAAACCACCTGTTGGGCATCAGGGTTGTAGCACCCTGTGTCAATGAACAATGAGCTAGCCAAGCTAGCCTAACTAGTAAGACTAAATGACTAGTAAAACTAGAAGGACTAGCATAACTAGAAGGACTAGAAGGACTAGAAAAACTAGTAAAACTATGAACTATAAACCCCTCCTACCCCTCCTCTTACCATGCCTCCTCCATGCTCAGGGAGTAGGACGTTGCGCCATCTTCGACACAGCCTCCATCCGTTCCCTGCAGCTCGTGGCGGCCGGTGACCCCTTCCTGCCTCCCGTCATGGACCTCCAGAACTTCCACTTCACGCTGGGCTTTGACGAGATGTCGCACGAATACCACCGCTACATCTACCACATCGATCACTGCGATGCCAACTGGGAAGTCACCGATGGCCTCTTTGAATCCAATTACCTGGACGGGCTGAACGACCAACCCATTGAGGAGTATGAGAAGAGTTTCAATACCAACCAGATCTACACCCACTACTCCGTGACCTTCCCCAACGAGCAGACCCAACTGCTCCTATCGGGCAACTACCGCATCACGGTGTACGACGAGGACGATGAGGAGAAAGCCCCCCTGCTCACGGCGGGCTTCAGTCTCGTGGAACCTTGCCTGGACATCCAGGCCACGGTAGATGGCAATACCGACATCGACTTCCAGCGCGAACACCAACAGGTAAGTCTCCAGCTGCGCTACGGCTCGCTGAAGGTGACGGACCCAGACCGGGACCTGCGCACCTTCGTCATCCAAAACCGGCGGCCTGACCGCTGCGTAGAGATCAGTCCGAACATCCGCAAGGCTGGAGGGGTGGAATTCACGCACCAGAAGTCCCTCATCTTTCCTGCCACCAACGAATGCCGCAAGTTCGAACTCCTGGATGTCCAGCGTGCCAACCTCAACGTGGACAACATCCGGTGGTTCGACCCCTACTACCATGTCACGCTCTTCGAGGAGAAACCACAGCAGCACTATGTCTATGACGAGGATGCCAACGGGGCATACGTCATGCGCCGGGCAGACAACGAGGACAACGAGACGACCAGCGAATATGCCATCATACACTTCCGGATGTTGAGCGAACCTCTTCCAGGAGGCGATGTGTATCTGCAGGGGGACTGGTGTCACAACTGGCCCGATGGCTACAAGATGACCTACCACAGCGAGACGGGTGAGTACGAGGCCGCCCTACTGCTCAAACAGGGGTATTACAACTACCGCTTTGTCCAGCTCACGGGGGAAAAGACAAGTGCCGGCATCCCCATTGCCACCACGCAGCATACCGATGGCAATTTCTACCAGACGAAAAACGAGTACCTCATCATGGTCTTTTACAAGGAACCCGGCGGCAGGTACGACAGGCTGGTAGGTGTCCGTAGCATTGAGAGCTGAACCCTCGCTCCATCCCTTGCGGTAAAATCAGTCAAAGGTTCCATCTCTTTTTTCGGAGAAGATATACTTACTTTGCCCAAGAAGTATATCTTCTATTGCTGATGAAGTATATCTTTGAAGGTAGGTTCTATAAATTGGCTTTGTCAGATTTTGAAATTATTTTCGAGGTCAAATTGCAAGTTGAAGAGGGAGCGTAGCGAGCTACGTGA
>CALZGT010000237.1 GCA_945787235.1 uncultured Prevotellaceae bacterium | reverse complement strand
ACTGCACTACTGCCAGAAAATGATGATTCCCCACCTGCAGCAGGGCAACCTGATACAGAGGGGGAACCGGGTATGTCTGTCCGAAAGAGGCATCTTCGTGTCGAACGAGGTCATCTCGGACTTGTTCCGTTAAGGTGGATTCTACAGATTCCCACCTAAGGAGGTTCAGTCACGCATCTCCTGGTAGGTGAGTTCGTAGAAGCAAGGATAGACGTTGCTGGTGGCATCGGACTGTCCCTGGCTGTGCGGCACGATGAGCCGCACCTTGGCTATGCCGCTGTCGGCTGAGGTCTGACGCCCCACCTTGACATACTGCAAGGGAATGATCCAGCCGTTGGGAACCACCGTACTGCGGTAGGTCGAATACATGGCCCCACCCCCGTTGACACTTGTATTGAAGGAGGCCACGATGCTGCCCGAGTTGTTTGACACGTCCATGATGTCGGGAGTCGTAGCCCAATACACCACGTTGCTGGCCGTCTGGAGACTGTCACCCAGGATGTTGTACTCAAAGTAGCGGCAGATGAGACGCTTCGTCTCACCCTCCTGAATGCGCTGACCATTGCCCTCGCGCACTATCTGCATATACACGCCCGTGCCGCCAAAGAGCACATATTCATTCTCTTCCACGTTCGTGGTGCTGTCCTGCGCATAGAACGCCTGTTCGCTGATTACCTTGATTTTCTTCGTGCGGAGGAGTTCATCGCCCTGGGAGTTTTGCAGCACCAGAGGGTTACGGGCCAGGAAATTAGCCACGGCCTTGCGTTCCTTCTCCTTCTGTTCGGCATAGGTCTCATCGTCCTTGCAAGAGGTCAGCATCAGGCCCACGGCCATCCATGCACACACGACATACAATACTTTATTCATCTTCTTATGCTGTTTTCTTTTGGGGTGACTTTCTTGTGAAAGTCATCGGTTTATTACTTCTTCAGTATCTCTGCATACTTCCGGATGGCCTTCTTGGCCACCTCGACGGCCTCTTCCATGCTGCAGTTCAGCCTGCCGCCCGAGGCATTCCTGTGTCCGCCTCCCTGGAAAAACTCAGCCGAGATGTCATGGCAGGGTACGTCATCCACACTCCGCAGTGAGACACGTATCACGCCCCGCTTCTCCGTATCTTCACGCAGGAAGATGCTGAGGCGCATACCGCCTATCATCAGCGGATAGTTCACGATGCCGTCCGTCTCGCCGTTCTTCAGCTGGAAATGCTTGCGCTCCTGGTTGGTGAAGGTGATGATGGCGGCATGGTATTCGTGCAGGATCTCCATCTTGACATAGAGGAGATAGCCCAGCAGACGATAGCGGTCAGCGGAAGAGGCCCAGAAGACCTTGCGGTAGATATGGTCCTTGTCAATCCCCTTCTCCAGCAGACTGGCAATGATGCGGTACAGTTCTGGGCGATTGGAGTTGTAGGCAAAGGCTCCGGTGTCCGTCATGAGACCGCAATAGATGCCGGTAGCCTCATCGGCCGTCATGTCCTGGGTCCACCCGAGTTGGTCAAGCACCTTATAGACTACCTCTGCGGCAGCACAGAAACCGGGATAACAGAGGGTGAGCAATGCTCCTTCCTCAGGTTGGGGATGATGATCCATGACAATACGGGGCACCTGGAGTCCGGCAACAGCCTCACCCAGTTCCGCCATGCGGTCCAGTCGGCCATGGTCCAGCATGAGCACCAAATCGACATCCTTCACCAGGTCCTTCACCTCCTCCTCGTGCCGGAGGTACTGCCTTACTTCGCCCATCAGGGGCAACCACTCCAGGTTGTCGGGCCAGCGGTCGGGAGCCACCCCCACCACCTCCTTGCCACGGCGGCGCAACACGCTCATCAGGGCGGTCATGGAACCGAGGGCATCCCCGTCGGGATTGGTATGGCAGGTAATGAGTATCTTGCCAGCCCCCTCCAGGGTACTGCGCAGGAGGCTCAGTTCTTCTTCCTTCAACAGATTCTCCATGCTCATGCGTTCTTCAGTTCATGAATGACCTGAACAGGATTCTCGGCACAGAACACGGCACTGCCTGCCACCAGCACGTCGGCACCGGCCTCTGCCAGCAGATGCTTGTTCTGGAGAGTCACTCCTCCGTCTATCTCTATCTTGGTCTGGCACCCGCGGCTGTCTATGAGCTGGCGCAACTGGCGTATCTTGTCGTAGGTACGCGGGATGAACTTCTGACCACCAAAGCCAGGATTCACACTCATGAGCAGCACCATGTCAATGTCCTCGATGATGTCTTCCAGCAGGCAGACAGGCGTGGAGGGATTGAGCGTGACGGCCGGATGCATACCCGCCTCACGTATCTGACTGAGCACACGGTGCAGGTGGGTACATGCCTCCACGTGGACGTTCATATAGTAAGCCCCCAGGGCCTTGACTTCCTGGATGAACTTCTCGGGCTGGACTATCATGAGGTGTACGTCAAGAGGTTTCCGGCAGATGCGGGCCACATGCTTGAGGACGGGAAAGCCGAAACTGATGTTGGGCACGAAGACACCGTCCATCACGTCAAGATGCAGATAATCCGCCTCCGAACGGTTGAACCATTCCATGTCGCCTTCCAGGTTGGCGAAATTGGCAGATAGGAGTGAAGGTGATACTTGCATACTACTTTATGGATTTTTCATGCAAAAATACGAATTTGCAGGCAAATAACAAAATTATGCCCTGTCAAAGTGGACTTTTCAAGTCAAGTGTGACCTGTAGCATGGAGAAAAAAGACAATTGGAGCGCATTGGGAAGGCAAAACCCGTGTGTTCGGCTCCTGCCTCATACGTAATGCACGTAGTTCTCCTTGCGCGGCTTCTGCTCCCGGGGAGGCTGGTCCTCATAGCCGATGAT
>CALZGT010000236.1 GCA_945787235.1 uncultured Prevotellaceae bacterium | reverse complement strand
GACATGCTCACGGACGAGGAGATAGAACAGGTGCTTGCCACTACCCCTGAGGCCAATGCCCTCACACAGGCTGCCGTGGAGCACGGTGGGCGGGACAATGTCTCCGTCTGCCTCCTGCGTATAGATTCTGAGAAATAAAGACATACCAAATCCCATACATAACCATGCCACTGACATTACCAGACAGACTTCCCGCCATAGAACTCCTGAAGGAGGAGAACATCTTCGTCATGGACTCATCGCGTGCGCACGCTCAGGACATACGTCCGCTGCGCATCGTCATCCTCAACCTCATGCCGCTGAAGATAACCACCGAGACGGACCTCGTGCGCATCCTCTCCAACACGCCTCTGCAGCTGGAGATTTCCTTCATGAAGGTCAAGGCCCATACGAGCAAGAACACGCCCATAGAGCACATGCAGGCTTTCTACAAGGACTTCGAACTGATGCGCCATGAGAAGTTCGATGGGATGATCATCACGGGTGCTCCCGTGGAGCATCTCTCCTATGAGGACGTGACGTACTGGAGCGAGATGCAGGAAATTTTCGACTGGGCACGCACGCACGTGACGAGTACCCTCTATATCTGCTGGGCTGCCCAGGCCGGACTCTACCACCACTACGGCATTCCCAAGTACCCCTTGGACGAGAAGATGTTCGGCATCTTTCCGCAGAGGACGCTCGATGCCACGCTGCCCATCTTCCGCGGTTTCGACGATGTATTCAACATGCCCCACAGCCGTCATACCGAACTGCGCCGGGAGGACATCCTCCAAGTGCCTGAACTCACGCTCATAGCCGAGAGTCCCATCAGCGGTGTGGGCATCGTCATGGCACGCGGAGGCCGTGAGTTTTTCATCACCGGGCACAGCGAGTATGCGCCCAATACCCTTGACACGGAGTACAAGCGCGACCTGGGCAAGGGGCTTCCCATCCACAAGCCGCATAACTATTATACGGACGATGACCCCTCGTTGCCTCCCCTCGTTACCTGGCGGGCCCATGGCAACCTCCTTTTCACCAACTGGCTCAACTACTATGTATATCAGGAGACACCCTATGATTTGGGGGAAATACATTGAACAGTTGAGTTATGGTTTGCCTTGAACTCCTTGCTCCTGCTCGCGATGCATCTACGGCCCGTGAGGCCATTCTGCACGGTGCAGATGCCGTCTATATGGGTGCTCCGCGTTTTGGAGCCCGTGCTGCTGCGGGCAACAGCGTCCGTGACATACAGTCTGTCGTGGACTTTGCCCATGTCTATGGCGTGAAGGTCTATGTCACGCTCAACACCATCCTCTTTGACGACGAACTCGATGAGGTGCGCCAACTGGCTGAGGAACTGTGCCGTGTGGGGGTGGATGCCTTCATCGTGCAGGATATGGCACTGCTGGAGATGCACCTTCCTGTGGCCCTCCATGCCAGTACGCAGATGGACAACCGCACTGTCGATAAGGTGCGGTGGTTGCGCGACCTGGGCTTCCGTCAGGTGGTGCTGGCCCGCGAACTCACCCTGTCCGAGATTCGCCGCATCCATGAGGCTGTGCCCGAGGTGGCCCTTGAGGCTTTCGTGCATGGAGCCACCTGCGTGAGTTACAACGGGCAGTGCTATGCTTCGCAGTACTGCTTCGGGCGCAGTGCCAACCGTGGGGAGTGTGCACAGTTCTGCCGCCTTCCCTTCGACCTCGTGGATGATGAGGGACGTGTGGTGTCTGATGGCCGCAGCGGGGAACCTGTTCGTCAGCGTCACCTCCTTTCGCTTCGTGACATGGACCGCAGCGAATCATTGGAAGAGATGCTGGATGCTGGCGTTACGAGTTTCAAGATAGAAGGACGGCTGAAGGATGCAGCCTATGTCAAGAATGTCACGGCCTATTACCGTCAGCGTCTTGATGTAGTCATCCGTCGCCGTCCTACAGAGTTCTGCCGGGCTTCTCAGGGTGAGGTGACCTTTGACTTTGTGCCCCAGCTGGACCGTACCTTCAACCGGGGTTTCTCCACCTATTTCCTCCATGGCCGTCAGCAAAACATGGTGCAGTTGTGCTCGCCCAAGAGTACCGGCCAGTTCGTGGGGCATGTCAAGGAACTGCGCCGTGGCTGCTTCACCGTGAGCAGCACGGTGGCTTTTGCCAATGGCGACGGCCTTTGCTTCGTAGATGCTGCCGGACACCTGCAGGGCTTCCGCATCAACAGGGTGGAGGGCAACTGTCTCTACCCCAAGGAGATGCCCCGTGGACTGGCACCCCGCACCCGTCTGTACCGCAATTTCGACCAGGCCTTCACCCTTCAGCTGGCACGTCCCACCGCCCAGCGACGCATACCCCTGCAGTGGACGCTTGACGAGGACGGCAGTCATCCTGCCCGTGAGGGAGCTGAGGGCCGTCTGCTGCTGCGTGCCGTCTGTCCCGATGGGGTCAGCGTGGAGCGTTCTTTCACGCTGCCGCTTTCGCTGGCGCGCAGTCCCCAGCAGGAGCATATCGAGCGTCAGCTGTCCCGTCTGGGCGACACGCCCTTCCTCTCGGGTGGGGTAGAGGTACGCCTTTCCTCTCCATGGTTCATCCCTGCCAGCCTGTTGGCCGAGTGGCGACGCAGCGTGGTGGAGGCTATGGTTGAGGAACGTCTCCGGCAGTATCGCAGGCCCGCCCCCTTTGTGCGTCCTGTGTCCTCCTCACAGACGCTCAGCGGTGAGGTGCTGACCTATGAGGCCAACGTCTCCAACCACCTCTCACGGCAGTTCTACGAGGAGCAGGGGGCATGTCATATCGACCCGGCCTTCGAACTCTCCCGTACCGCTTCTTCCCAGCGCGTCCTCATGACCATGAAGTACTGTCCGCGTCACGAACTCGGACTCTGCGGTCAGCCGCTGCGTCC
>CALZGT010000235.1 GCA_945787235.1 uncultured Prevotellaceae bacterium | reverse complement strand
ACATCGTCGATATGGGTTCCAACCAGTACCCCTCGGTGGGCTGGGTGCGCTATGCGGCCCAGGGCACGGACAAGGGTATCAAGTACCCTTACCACATCTCGGAGTATGCCCACTCCATGGGTAACTCGCTGGGCAACCTCCAGGACTACTGGGATGCCATGGAGAGTACCAACTTCTTCTGCGGTGCCGCCATCTGGGACTGGGTGGACCAGGCCATCTGGACCTACACCCCCGACGGCACGCGCTATATGGGCTACGGCGGCGACCACGGTGACTGGCCCAACGACGGTATGTTCTGCATGAACGGTATCATCCTGCCCGACTTCACGCCCAAGCCCCAGTATTTCGAGGTAAAGAAGGTTTATCAGAACGTGGGCGTGAAGGCTGAT
This sequence comes from uncultured Prevotellaceae bacterium, assembly GCA_945787235.1. GTDB lineage: Bacteria > Bacteroidota > Bacteroidia > Bacteroidales > Bacteroidaceae > Physcousia. The sequence continues at coordinate 2,516 of CALZGT010000235.1, read as the reverse complement.
TTTGAGCACAATGCCGTGAAGGTCTTCAACAAGAACTATTTCACCTCCCTGCAAGGCTACCAGATTACCTGGACGCTCGTCAAGGACGGTGAACCCATCAAGAAGGGCGAGTTCATCGCTGACCGACGCATACAGGGTCCCCGACAGGAGAAGATGTACCGCCTGCCCTTCGAGGTGAAGAACCTCAAGGAGGAGGGTGAATACTTCCTGAACGTGGAGTTCGCACTGGCTGAGGACATGCCCTGGGCCAAGAAGGGCTACGTGCAGATGGACGAGCAGCTGCCTCTGGGCACTGTGGGCAGTCCCAAACCTATCTTCGTGAATGGTCGTGACATCCTCAGGGTGAAGCATGAGGGCAGTGCCACGGTCATCGAGGGCATCAATTTCCAGGCCAACTTCGAGGACAGCAACGGCAGCCTGAACAGCCTGCGCTACGGCGACAAGTATGTCATAGAGAGTGGAAACGGCCCCAAACTGGATGCTTTCCGTGCTCCCGTTGACAATGACAACTGGGCTTGGAACCAGTGGTTCCAGAACGGCCTCTACAACCTGCAGCACAAGGCACAGGGTGCTCCCGTGGTGCTCCACAACACGGACGGCAGCGTGAGCCTCGTCTATACCATCGTCAGCCAGGCTCCCAAGCAGGGCCGCGTAAAGTGGCGTCCAGGCAAGGCTGGCCAGCCCGTGGAGGAACTCCTCGAAGGACGTGACATGACGGAGGCGGACTTCCACTTCACTACCACGACGCGCTATACGGTCTATCCCGACGGCACTATCTCACTGAGCAGCAGCATCGTGAGCAGCGATGCGGGACTGAACCTGCCTCGTCTGGGCTATGCCCTGAAGATGCCTAAGCAGTATGACCAATATACCTACTACGGACGTGGTCCGCTCAACAACTATGCCGACCGCAAGACGGGTTCCTTCATCGGACGCTACAAGAGTACCGTACAGGAGCAGTTCGTCAACTTCGCCAAACCGCAGAGCATGGGCAACCGCGAGGATGTACGCTGGTGTGCCCTGACGGACAAGGCCGGACAGGGTGTACTGTTCGTTTCCCAGGACAAGGCCATGTCAACTTCTGCCCTGCCCTGGAGCGCATTGCAGATGACGTTGGCACAGCATCCCCACGAACTGCCCCAGAGCGATGGCACCTACCTGCACCTGGACTGCAAGGTGACAGGTTTGGGCGGCAACAGCTGCGGACAGGGAGGTCCCCTGGAACCTGACTGCACGAAGGGGGCTCTGCACCAGATGAGTCTCCTCATCCGTCCCGTCAATGCACAGGACAACCTCACGGAGCGTGCCAACGTGACGACTTCCAACCGCTGCCCCATCGCCATCATTGCCGACAAGGCGGGCAAGGCCACCATCGAGGGACAGCACAGGGCACAGACCCTGGACCAGCCGGCCTCTCCCATCCTCTACACCATCACGCAGGGCAAGAAGACCACCAAGTCTGCCCTCTATGACGGCACTCCCATCGACATGCGCCTGGGCGGCACCATCACGGCCTGGTATGAGGGTGAGGACAAGGTGAAGACCACCACGACGTTCCAGAAGATAGAGAGCGTGCCGGTGGAGGTGAGCTACGTTAGTTCGGAGGAAGGCCCGGGCGGCGAGGTGGCCAAAAACCTCATCGACGGTGACCCCAACACCATCTGGCACACAATGTACAGCATCACCGTGCCCAAGTACCCGCACTGGGTGGATTTCGACTGCATCGAGGTGAAGACCATCAAGGGATTCACGTACCTGCCCCGACAGGACGGCCCCAACGGAAACATCAAGGGCTACAAGGTGCAACTCTCCATGGACGGCAAGACGTGGGGTGAGGTGGTTGCCGAGGGTAACTTCGAGAACAACATGAACCTCAAGAAGGTAAGCTTCAAGCAGCCCCAGAAGGCCCGCTACCTGCGCTTCACCGCCACCAGCAGTCAGAACGGTGCCGACTTTGCCAGCGGAGCAGAGTTTACCGTGATTGCGGAATAGGGGGCAACGAACAATTAACAACGAACAATTAATAATTAACAATGGGCTGCGCGTGTAACATCGCGCAGCCCATCGTTGTTAATTGCTAATTATTAACTGTTCATTTTTATTTTTTAATTGAAAACCGTCTTACAGCTTTCTGATTGTCATGCAGTCAATCTCGGGCAGTGCATCTCGGTCATGGAAGAGACGTATCACGTTCTTGCCCTTATTGAGGTGAATCCTGCACGACACCTCACCCCACTGTCCCTTGGTATCGGCAAAGATGGTTTCGCCCACTCCCTCGTTGACGTTGAGGAAGAAGTGCTGTCCGTCCTTGCGGGGCTGTCCCCAGCTCACCTGACTCTTCACACCCTCCTTTGACTTGCAGCGGATGGTAATCTCGTAGTCACCCCCCTCGTGGCTCATCACGTTGCGCCACTGCAGGTCGTTGGCAGCACGCTGTCCCAGCAGGACCACCTTGGCACCTCCCGAGCAAGCCTTGTCCTTCTCGTAGGTAGCCGTGTGGATGGCATGCGGGTTGG
>CALZGT010000234.1 GCA_945787235.1 uncultured Prevotellaceae bacterium | reverse complement strand
CGACTGTTGTCACTGGCTGATAATGCGCAGTAGGCGGTGCAAGGATTATAAAAAATCATTTTGCACACCTACTTATCATCGTATAAGGAGCGAATCGGAGGAGAAGTATAACAAGAGGCACTCCTTATTTATTATTATATGGGTAGGTTTCCACCCCTCATAATCATGCCCAGAAACAAAAAAAGACCCTCCATGCAGAGATGGCTGCACGGAGGGTCTGTATGGTCTTTAAGGACAAGAGCGTGGCACTTATGCCAAGTCGCTACCGGCCTTGAACTTCACGAGGGTCTTCTCAGGAATGGTGATAGACTCGCCCGTGCGGGGATTCTTGCCCTGACGTGCAGGACGTACGCTGGTAGAGAAAGTACCGAAGCCAATGAGTGAGACCTTGTCACCAGCCTTCACTGCATCCGTGATAATCTCAAGGGCAGCCTCCAGAGCCTTCTTTGCATCCACCTTGCTCAAACCTGCTGACTCAGCAATCTTGTTTGTCAATTCTGTCTTGTTCATAATTCAATTATTAAGGGGTTATCTGATTTGTGATTTTACGTGGACAAAATTATGTAAACTTGCTTGTATTCCAAAGAAAAAAGGCAAAAAAACGTCACTTCCTTAGAAAAAAAACACTATTAACCTCAATTTCTGCGTTTTTATGTGATAAAATGCGTAATTTTGCAGTCGAAAACAGAAACTACACCACAGCAATGAGAAGTTTGACTCCTATCATCAAAAACCTGCTTATCATCAACGTGCTGATGTTCGCAGCCACCTTCGTCCTCGGCCAGCGCGGCATCGACCTGGACAAGATGCTCGGCCTGCACTTCCTGCTGAGCCATGACTTCATGCCCCACCAGCTGGTCAGCTACATGTTCATGCACGGCAGTTTCATGCACCTCTTTCTCAATATGTTCGCCCTCTGGATGTTCGGAGGCATCATCGAGCAGACCTTGGGTCCCAAGCGTTTCCTCATCTATTATTTCGTGTGCGGTATAGGTGCAGGACTCTGTCAGGAACTGGCCCAGTTCATCCACTACACCACCCTCGACACCTTCCAGGCTCTCGATGCCAGTACGGGCGAGATGGTCAATGCCGTGAGCGTGAGCACCTCCCGGGGCGAGATCACAGCTGCCTTGCAGGACTATATCAACTCATGGAACTGCGTGGGAGCCTCCGGTTCCATCTATGGCGTACTGCTGGCCTTCGGCATGTACTACCCCAACGAGCGCATGTTCATCATCCCCATCCCTATTCCCATCAAGGCCAAGTACTTCGTGATAGGTTATGCCGTCATCGAAGTCATGGAGATGCTTACACAGCCGGGTGACGGAGTGGGCCACGTGGCTCACCTGGGCGGCATGCTCTTCGGTCTCATCCTCATCCTCCTGTGGCGCAGGTGGGACAACCGCCGCAAGAGTGGTACGGTCTATGTGACCTTCGACTCCTACAACAGAGGGTATTGATGAAGCGTCTTTTGCAATTCATACGCGTCAACGTCCTGGTGTTCAACCTCCTCAGCACCTTGATGCTTTGGGCGGTGTGCGCCAGCTGCTGGCTGCACCCCGAGGACTTTCCGCGCCTCTCCCTCTTGGGACTGCTCTTCCCCGTCTTCCTCCTCGTACACCTGCTCTTCATCCCGGCATGGCTCGTAGTCAACTATCGCCGTGCATGGATTCCCCTGGCAGGACTCCTGCCCGTCATGGGGTTCATCCTCGACTACTGCCCGATGAACCTCCCCCAGGACATTCCGCCCCAGGCCGTCAAGGTGCTCACCTGGAACAGTCACCACTACGGCAGTCTGTGGGAAGATAAGGAGGAGGGAAAAAGGATGACAGTAAAGTATCTCTTGGAAAGTGATGCCGACATCATCTGCATGCAGGAGACCACCACCCCGGGGGCAGTGATCGACTCCTTCTACACCGAAATGGAACAGCGTGGCTATCACCGCGACACCTATCTGGGTACGGTGCTGCTCACACGCTTTGACATCCTCGACATGGATACCATAGCCTACGAGTCCCAGAGGAACCCCGACGGCTCCAAGGGCAACGGAAGCAAATGGTACCGGCTGCTCATAGAGGACAAGGAAGTCATCCTCGTGAACAACCACCTGGAGAGTAACCGGCTGGAGGACAGCATCAAGCAGGACTACGTGGCCAACCTCGACAATCCAGAATATCGCAAGATGAAGGAAAGCGGCAGGAAGATAGGACGCAAGCTGACCACAAGCACCGTCTTTCGCGGAGCACAGACCGACACCCTGTGCCGCTTCGCTGAGCAACACAGGGACGAACGTGTCATCCTGTGCGGTGACTTCAACGATACGCCCGTGTCCTATACTTGCCAGCAACTGGGCAAACGCCTGAAGAATGCCTTCCGCGAGAGCGGCAGGGGCATAGGTCTCTCCTACAACAAAAGAGGTTTCTGGGTCAGAATCGACCACATCTTCCACAACGAGCAATGTCGGTCTTATCAAACATACATAGACCGCTCCATAGCCACCTCCGACCACTATCCACTCATTTCGTGGCTTGTTTTTGAGTAAAAAATGCACTTAACCACATTATTTTTAATCTTATATTGATTATTTTTAATAAAAATTGTGCGTATATCAATAAAAATGCGTAACTTTGCGCACTCTTTGTGAGAATTTTGCTCAGAATCAATAAAAAAACGATTAATAAAAAATGCAAAACAAAGGATTTGTAAAGCTGATTGCAGTCGCATTGACGCTCATCTGCTGCCTCTATCTGGCCTTCACGGTCAAGAGCAGAAGCTTCAAGGCTGAAGTCGAGCAGATTGCAGCCACAGAAGGACAGGCTGCAGCAGAAGAGTACCAGGAAAAGACCCTGGACAATGAGTTTTTCCTACTCCAGAAGATGCGCAACGTCCGTGAGATGTCTCTCGGATTCGGACT
>CALZGT010000233.1 GCA_945787235.1 uncultured Prevotellaceae bacterium | reverse complement strand
CCTCTATGTCAACACGCAGAGGAAGTCCATAAAGAACATCTACAGTGAGTCCCTGAGCGAAAACTACCACAATGGGTGCTGGGGACACACCGAAAGAGGATGGTGGGGATGGGGAGGCACCACCTACTACTACCCCGACAACACTGAGAGTGCATCCTACATGCTGCACAGTGGGATGTACCTCAACCAGATGGAATATACGCTCAGAGCGGATGGCAAACTGAAAATCGGTATCAGCAACACCTCCTCCAACTCAGGCAACTGGACTGCCTTTACCAACTGGCAACTGGAGTATTATGCCGAGGTGACCACCGAGGGACGCAGTGAGTTGCTCATCAATGAAATTCAGAGTGCCAACACGGATCTGTATATGGACCCTTCCGGCAACTATGGTGGATGGGTGGAAATATTCAACCCTTCCGACCGCTTCATCGACATGAAGGGTTGTTGGCTGAGTGATGATCCGGGGCAAACGAAGAAAGCACGGATAGAACGACCTTGTGCCATTGCCCCTCAAGGTCATGCTGTCTTGTGGTTCGACAATCATGACCAATACGCACGCTCACAGATCAACATGAAACTTGATGCTGACGGTGGAACGCTCTACCTGAGCGACGAGGACGGAACACTCATCACTTCACTGACCTACCCTGAAGCCATCTCCAGGTGTTCGTTTGGTCGTACCACCGACGGAGGTCAGGATTGGAGATGGTCTGCCACCCCGACTCCGGCAGCCACCAACATCGGTATGCTCTTCTCTGAGAGGCGGCTCTCTCCGCCTGAAGTGAGCCATGCCAGCCAAATCTTCAGCGGCAAAATGCAGTTCAGCGTCACCATCCCCGAAGGGACGGTTCTCCGCTACACCACCGATGGCAGCACGCCGACAGCAACCCACGGGCAGACCAGTGCGAATGGGCAATTCTCGGTGTCTTCTACATCTGTCTACAGGTTCTGCCTCACAGGCGAGGGAGTACTGACAAGCCCTGTCGTGACCCGTACTTTCCTTCTCAAGGATAAGAACTTTTCCCTTCCCGTACTCTCAGTAGTGTCATCACCAGACAACCTTTATGGTGATGCCTACGGTATTCTCACCAAAGGCAACGGGAACGGTCGGCCTGGGTATGGACAGTCATCCCCTTGCAACTGGAACATGGACTGGGAACGGCCTGCCCACTTCGAATACTTCAACGAGGACGGAACGTGTGCCTTCAGTCAGGAAGTGGGCATGACACGCTGTGGTGGATGGAGCCGGGCATGGACTCCGTACTCCTTCAAGCTGAAGGCAAACAAGAAATATGAGCACCAGAACAGTATGCCCTACGATTTCTTCCCCACGCAGAAGCCCTATCTCAAGCACAAGACGCTGCAGATTCGCAACAGCGGCAATGATGTCCAAATCTATGGTGACTTCGGAGGACGTATCAAGGATGCGGCCTTGCAGCAAGTCGTCATGACAAGCGGCCTCTACCTCGACTGCCAGGCTTACCAGCCTGTCATGCACTACATCAACGGCAAGTACATGGGGGTCATCAACATGCGCGAACCCAACAACAAGCACTATGTGTACGCCAACTACGGACTGGATGATGACGAGATTGACCAGTTTGAGATGTGCGCCGACTCAGGCTATGTGCAGAAGTGTGGCACGAAGGAGAGTTTCAACCAGTGGTACGAACTGGCCAAACATGCCTCTGACCCTGACACATACCTGCAAATCAAGGAGAGGGTGGACATAGATGCCTTCATCAACTACATGGCAGTGGAACTGTACCTGGGTGGAGATGACTGGCCTCATAACAACATCAAGGGGTGGTGTCCCAGGACGGAAGGGGGAAAATGGAAGTTTATCCTGTTCGACCTGGACCATGCCTTCAACAGCAGTACTCCTATCTCACGCTTATACAACGAACGGAAGCACACCTTCGCTTCTCTCTACGGTATAGACGGAGACGGGAATGACATCACGGGACAACAGCAGACCAAGGAGATTGAGATTGCCACCATCTTCTTCAACATGCTCAGGAATGCAGACTTCCGCAAGCAGTTCATTGACACGTTTTGCCTGGTGGCCGGCAGCGTCTTCGAACCAGGCAGGGTCAAGGAGATTGTTACGGACCTGGCTCGCAGGGTCGAGAAGCCCATGGCCATCGCCAATGGCTACAACAACACGAACGGCCCCTGGACAACGGCCAACGCTGTCATCAGTAAACTGAGCAACCGGGCCTCGACCATGATAAGTCATCTGAAATCTTATTCTGGCATGAAACTGAGTACGGTAACGGCCCGCACCGTGAAGTTGGGCAGCAACCTGCCGCAGGCTCGGCTGTATGTCAATGACCTGCCTGTGCCAACGGGTAAGTTCAATGGCAAACTGTTCCCACCTTATACCCTGCGGGCCAGTGCACCGGAAGGTTACCGTTTCATGGGTTGGCAGGAAAGCACGGGAAACGTGGTTTCTACCGAGGAGGTTTACACGCCGGCAACCACCAAAAACCTGAGTTTGACGGCTACCTACGTCAGGTTGACGGAGGAGGAGTACCTGGCAGAGAAGGGGCATGCTCCCGCACCGGTCGTCATCAACGAGATAAGTGCAGCCAACAGCATCTATATCAACGAGTATGGAAAGAAGGATGACTGGATAGAACTGTATAACACAACGGATGAGGACATTGACCTGGAGGGCATGTACCTGACGGATAAAACGGATAATCCGAGGAAATACCGCATATCGGGAAAAGACGCAGAAGGCAACACTATATGCAGTACCCTCCTCCCTGCCCACGGCTACAAGGTCATATGGTGCAGCAAACGTGAGGGGGCGTCACAGTTGCACGCGAACTTCAAACTGGAAAATGAGGAGGGGGGCATGGTACGCATACAGGATGAAGAGGGCACATGGGCCGATTCCCTGAGGTACGGCTTGCAAC
>CALZGT010000232.1 GCA_945787235.1 uncultured Prevotellaceae bacterium | reverse complement strand
ACGTTACTCTCGTTCTTATCGTTCTTGCGCACAGCCTCCTCACCCCCTGATGGCATCGCGCACCCTGGCAGCCAGGTCCTCGTAGCTCTCACCCTGCTTGGGCAGCACGGGGGGCAGGAACTCCACGGTAATCCTTGAGGGCCTGATGAAAGCGCTGCTGCGGGGCATGGAGGCGTAGGCACCCTGAATGCGTACGGGGATGATGGGCACCTCGACTTCGCTGGCCAGGATGGCAAAGGTCTTCTTGAACGTGCCGAGCTGGCCGGTGCGGGTACGGGTTCCCTCAGGGAAGATGACCAGGTTGCGGCCTTGCTTGAGCACCTCAGCAAGTTTGAGGATGGAGTTGCGGAGGTTGCCACGCTCCATGAGTACGACGTTGTGGTGGCGTGCCAAGGCCTGTGCGACACGTCCGCGGACATGCTTCTCGTCGGCATAGAAATAACTGCGGTGCAGCACCTTGCCAGGCAGGCAGGCGGTAATCAGAGGGCCATCGAGGTAGCTCTCGTGGTTGGGTGCCAGGATGAAGGGCCCCTGTGAGGGAAGGTTCTCCAATCCCTTGTAGGACAACCTGTTGTAAGCCTTGAAGAAGAGCAGCGAAAGACCTGCCATGAGGGACATGGTGCAGCTGGTCTTGGGCAACTCCAGGTGAGAGGAATTGCTGTGCAGGAACTTGTGCCAGTCCTCGTCCTCTACCTCCATGCGCGTCTTGCTCTCCGCTACGTAGGCAGCCAGTGCCTCGATGTTGCGGTAGGTGGGCATGCTCGCAGCATTGACCTGCGTGCCGAACGTCTGCTCGATGAAACCCTCCAGCTGAACCATGTCGAGGGAGTCGAAGGCCAGGTCGGTCTCTATGTGGTCGGTGGGACGCAGCTGAATCTTCTTCTCTGCCTCGATGTATCGCTTGATGATGTGGTATTCCTCAAAGGCAGGTTCTGCCACGGGGGCCTCGGCAGTCGTCTTGAGGGGCTTGCCGGCCAGGATGTCCTTCAGCTTGTAACGCTGCAGTTTCTCCAGTTTGGTACGGGGCAGGTCCTCGCGATAGACGAAGAGACTCATCAGCTTCTTGTAGTTCGTCACCGTGAGGTTGTATGGTTCCAGCACCTCACGCTTGAGGACTTCCTCCACCTCATCGTCGCTGAGCCCCTGGGCCCATTCCCTGACGGGAACGATAATGGCACGCAGGAGGTCGCCATCCTGTACCACGGCCGCCTCCTTGACGCGGTCTGCGTATTTCTCCAGTTTGTATTCTATCTCGGCGGGCTGCACGTTCTTGCCGTTGGAGAGGACGATAATCTCCTTGCTGCGACCCGTGATGTAGATGCGTCCCTCTTCATCGATGCGACCCAGGTCACCCGTGTGCAGATAACCGTCCTTGTCGATGACGGCAGCCGTCTCCTCGGGACGGTTGTAGTAGCCCTGCATGAGGTTGGGACCCTTGGCGCAAATCTCACCATCGATGATGCGCACGTCCATGGCCGAAAGAGGGAGGCCCACACAGTGGGGCACCAGGTCACCGGGACGCGTGAAGGCTATCATGGGAGCGGCCTCCGTCATGCCGTAGCCTTCCAGCAACTGGAGACCCAGCGTCTGGAGTCCCAGAGCTATCTCGCGGTCGAGGGCGGCTCCACCACTCACCATGTACTGTATGTTTCCACCCATCTTCTTGTGTACGGAACGGAAGACCAGGCGCGAGAAGCGAAGGCTGTTGAAACGGGCACACAGCTTGAAGAGGTTGCGGGCCACGAAACTGGCATTGACCTTCTTCATGATGCCCGCATAGAGCGTCTGCCAAAGGCGGGGTACACCCACCATGATGGCTATCTTGCCACGCTGCAGGGTGGCCATGATGTCGGGACCCGACATGGTGGGGCAGATGGCCACACCACAGCCACAGTACATGGGTATCACCATGGTGCCTACCAGGGGCAGGACGTGGTGCAGGGGCAGGAGCACGAGGGTGCGGGTGTTCTCATTGAAGATGGGCACCTCGTGATAGACGGCATTGATGTTGACCAGGATGTTGCGGAAAGAGAGCATGACTCCCTTGGGAGAACCCGTGGTGCCTGAGGTGTATATGATGAGGGCGGTGTCTTCCTCGTCGTAGGCCACGGAAGCCTTTGGCTCGTTACAGGGCACGGACTCGAAGTCCTCAATAAGATGCACCTCGGGATGCAGGCCCGTCTCCTCCATGGCAGCCTGAACCGTGGCCAGGCGGGTACGGGTAGTCCATACGGCAACGGGCGTGCAGTCCTTGAGGATGTAAGCCAAGTCGCTCACCGTAGAACTGGCATCCACAGGCACGGCAATGCCGCGTGTGGCCCACACGGAGTAGAAGGAAAAAATCCAGCCCTCACGGTTCTCGGCGAAGATGAGGGTACGGTCGCCCTTGCCCGCATGAGATTGCCGGGCGTAGAGGGTGGTACGCTGCAAGAGTTCGGAGAAGGTCACGTTGCGTGAACCTGCCATGATGGCTATGCGCTGGGAGTCTTTTATCATGTTGGTCTTTCTTTTTCGTTTGCAAAGTTATGCGTTATTTTTGGAAAAATATCATTTCGTCCCATCAAAACGACCTTTGTGGTGCACTTTTCGCCTATTTTGTCCCAATGAGAAATGATATTATCCTATCCAATCAGTTTGCTGCGGTACTCCTGTGGTGTGAATCCGAGGTTCTTGCGGAAGATACGGATGAAATACGACACATCGGAGAAACCTACTGCCCCAGACACCTGAGAGACGGTCAACTCCGTGCCCAGCAACAGGGTCTGGGCATGGTGTATCTTCTTGCGGATGACGTACTGTAGGGGCGTGATCCCCATGTGCTGCCGGAAGAGGCGTATCAGGTAGGACTTGGTGAGGCAGGCCCGGTCGGCGAGGTCTTCCACGGTGATGCTCTGGCTGATGTGCGCCTGGACGTAGTCGAGGACGATGGCTATGCGGCTGTCC
>CALZGT010000231.1 GCA_945787235.1 uncultured Prevotellaceae bacterium | reverse complement strand
GTTCTGCGAATTTTGGCATGGATGCATGGTCTATCATGGACTATGGATGTTATTCCGGTCAGAGAGGTATCGGTGAGTGTCCCACGGCTTACACCAGTTATGAGCGAATGTATTGCGGGTGGCTCACCCCTACGGAACTCAAGGAGGCGCAGAATATCCAGGGCATGAAAGCATTGGCCTCGAATCCCGAGGCGTATATCCTCTATAATGAGGGCAATAGGAACGAATACTATCTGCTGGAGAATCGTCAGCAGGAGGGGTTCCATCGCTATGATCCTTCCCATGGCATGCTGATCATTCATGTGGATTTCAACAAGAATGTGTGGATTAACAATTCTGTCAACACGGTCGGAGCCCACCAGCGCGTCACCGTGATACCTGCCGACAATGTGCTGAGTTCCGGCAGCCTCAGCGGCGATGTGTGGCCTGGTACCTCAGGCAACACTTCGCTCACGGACAGCAGCAAGCCTGCGGCCACGCTTTTCAATGCCAACACGGATGGTCGCATGTTTATGGGTAAGTCTATCGAGCAGATAACAGAGAGGAATGGACTGGTGAGTTTTGCTTTCGACGGAGGCATCCCGTTTCCTCAGCTGGCGGCTCCCCAGGGACTGGCTCTCACTCAGGTGACCGACGATGGCTTCTCCGTTTCCTGGCAGCCTGTGGAGCATGCTTCATCGTACGAACTGGAATGGGTGACAGAGGGGGGTGAAGCTCCTCTTACACCTGAAGAAGCCGTCCTGATACGTGAAGATTTCTCAGGTTTCAACAACGGCAAGACGGCTGATGGTACGCAGGACGTGGCTTCAAAACTTGATGAATACACCCAAACACCGGGGTGGGAGGGCGCAAAGCTCTACACCACGCCGCGTGACGAAGTAAAGATAGGTAGCGGGGCTGGCAATGGACGGCTGCGTTCACCCTGGCTCCAGGTGACGCAGGACTGCATGACCCTTATCATCAGGGCGCGTGCGTACAACAAGGATGCGGCACAACTTGTAGTGGGCTATGGGAATGAATATGTAGAATTTGATATGTTCCAGATACCCCTTCAGCCAACAGACGGCAATTATCTTCTGTACATGCAGAATGTAGCAGGTACAGGTTATGTATATGTAGGTGGATTGCAGCGTTTGTATCTGTCCCAGTTCATTGTGTTGGACGGGCAGTACTCGCAGGGTGATTTGTCCGGATTCTTAAACGGTTCAAGACAGGTGGTTGCCCATACTGAAACGCGTGCAGAAGCGTCTTCTCGGCAGTTCTTCTTGACGGAGAATACCTCGTTCACCTTTACGGGACTTTCGCTTCAACAGAACTATCGGATTCGTGTACGTGCCTTGGCTGATGGCTATGCAGACAGCGAATGGAGCGAGACACTCAGTCTCGCGGACCTGACTCCAGTCGAGAGGGTGGAGATGGCAGGTGAAGATGCTTCTCGGAATGTACGAATCTATGACCTGATGGGCCGTCCTGCTGATGCCAGTTCTAAACGAGGCATTTACATCCAAAATGGTCGCAAGGTCATGAGGTGAAAAAGAGAATAAAAACGTATAATTATTGCAGGGCCGCCGTAGTGGACAGACTACGGCGGCTTTGCTTTTCTTGAACAGAAGATGCAAATAGTACAAAAAATATTTTTATTTATAAAATAAAATCACTACCTTTGCACCCATTATGCGCCAGGCAATGAGGTATCTCTTTGGATGCCTGTCTGGTATATGAAAAAAAACAAGTCCAACAGACAACTCATATAACCGTTATGCCAACACAGAGAATGCAGGAGAGAATCAGGGAACGTTCTGAGGAACGCAAGCCTTTGGAGCCGCTGAAGCAGGTTTCGTCACAGGCCGCGTCCCCGGCAGTTGCCTCCTCCTTGAAATGTCCCAAATGCGGAGCCGGGAATGAACCCGAGGCCATGTTCTGCGAACAGTGTGGAGCGCGTCTGCGCGAACGCCTTTGTCCCCATTGTGGGGAACCTTTGGACGAGCGTGCTGACTATTGCGAACAGTGCCACACCTACGTAGATACTGAGCATTGTCCTTTCTGCTACGGTTCGCTGAGCGAACAGGATACTTTCTGTCCCCAATGCGGTGCCTCGCTTTCAGGTATAGAATGCCCCGTGTGCCATACTGTGGGCCGCTTCGGGTTCTGTGCCTCCTGTGGGTCTCCGCTCACCGACCGGGCCCGTCAGGACTTGCAGGAAGCCTGGGAAAACTTCCCCTACAAGGAGCGGATGGTGAAGCTGGAGGAAGAGCTGGAGCACCTCTGGATGGTGCGTCCGGCCCGCAGCGAGAGTCAGCGTGCCAGCATGGAGCATGTACAGCAACTGTGTCGCAGGGTCAAGGAACTCATGGCCCAGGAGGGGAATGTCTCTTATGAGCAGCAGAAGTCTGAAGAGGAGGCCGTGCCTGCCTTGATGGACGAACAGGAATTGCGGAAGCTCATTCTGGAGAAGCAGGAAGCCCTGCAGGCTCTGCTTGACAGCATGGAGATGGCTCCGCAGGAGAATTCTGCTGCTGCGCGCAACTACGCCATGGCGCGCAAGCCTCATGTCAGCCGCCTGGCCTGGAAGTGCAACTACAAGCATGCTTTCCATACCAGTCCGTTGGGATGTGCCTGCCCCAAGATGGGGGGGAAGTGGATTGTGATGGATGACAAGACGGAGTTGTTGGACGATTAGGAACATGGAGGCAGAGATGAATACGAACAGCGACAGCGACAAGACGAAAGTACTCAGTCCCGCAGAGGGGGTAATGACACGTAGGTTGTCACAGACGGGGCAGTTCGTGCCCAGTGTACCCCCCTTGGTCCAGGGCACGGAAATCATGGAGGCAGGTCAGCCTGTCTCGTCCGCCACTGAGCGCTCCAATGAGCGTAAGGGCGACGTGATGCCGCTCATTGCGGCCGGAGAGGTGGTCTTCGTGCTCAAGGGTGTGCGCTACCGTGCTCTGAAGAGCATCTCGGAAAGCAGTGGGGAGGCTCAGATTGTACTTGTGGAGCGCAACG
>CALZGT010000230.1 GCA_945787235.1 uncultured Prevotellaceae bacterium | reverse complement strand
CCCTGATACGTGTGGGACTGAGTCCCTTCCAGGTCAGGAACATCCTCCGATACCGCCAGAAAGGGGGAGCCTATCATCGGCCTGAGGACATGAAGAGACTCTATGGTCTTACCATAGGACAATGGGAACATCTGGCTCCGCTCATCCGCATCGAAAAGAAATACCAGTACCTGAGCGACCGCGAGGATGTCTATGCCCCACACCATGAACGCCGAGGAGGTGCATCCTGGAGTAGAGGGGAAGACACCCGGGAAAAGGAAGAAGAAAAGGAAAGGGACACGGCACGGCACCGCGTAGAATACCCCCTACACACCGACTCAGGCTCTTACTCCCCTGTGTCCAGAAACGCACACGCACCGACACAGCAGAGAGTTGTCAAACTGCGCCCAGGACAGCGCATCGACCTGAACACCGCCGATACCACGGCCCTGAAGACCATTCCGGGTATCGGTTCGTATTTTGCCATGCGCATCGCAGAATACCGCAAGAGACTGGGTGGCTTCGTGTCGCTGGACCAACTCAACGACCACGACCTGAATTTCCTGCCTGTCGGCATCGAGGCATACCTCACACTCCATCCCATCCCAGTCCGCCAGCTGCGTATCAACCATCTTTCGGTACGTGAACTGAATCATCACCCGTACCTCAGTTATGCCCAGGCACGCGAGATTTGCGAAACCGTCCGCTCCCATGGCCCCCTGCATTCGTGGCAGGAACTCCTCTTTCTTTCGGAATTTTCAGAAAGGGACAGAGAAAGGTTGGAACCTTACGTAAGTTTTGAATAAATAACAAAGTTTCTCACACCATCACCAGGGCAATGGCCACAGGGATGACCCAGCGGAGCAGGAAGATAAAGACGGGGAAAAGAGGAAAGCGCAGTTTGCCGTAGTTCGTCAGTTCGTCCTCAACGAGTTTCCTGTCCAAGTACCATCCCGTGAAGAGAGAGATGATGATACCGCCCACAGGCATCAGTATCTTGGCAGGAAGGGCATCAAAACAGTCAAAAAGGGTCATACCCAAAATTTTCATATCACCCAACAGTCCGCAGGAAAGGGAGCATACCACTCCCAGTACGACACTGACCATCGTGACCCAGAGCGCAGCCTTGCGACGGCTCATCTGATGGACTTCGTGCAGGTAGGCCGTGACGGGTTCGTGGATGCTGATGGCACTGGTCAGGGCAGCCAGGAAGAGCAGCAGGTAGAAGAGCAGCGAGAAGATATACCCCATGACGGGCATGGAGGCGAAGGCATGGGAGAAGATGTAGGGAAGGGACTTGAAGACGAGTCCCGGACCGTCACCGGGTTCCAGACCAGGTACGCTGAATACCGCAGGAAAGATGATGAAACCAGCCAGCAGGGCTACCATGGTGTCTATGAGGCTTACGCTGAACGCTGTCTTGACCAGATTGGTGTCATCACGGAAATAACTGGCGTAGGTACAGAGGCAACCCATGGCCAGACTCAGGGAGTAGAAGGCCTGCCCAATGGCATTGAGGACCGTCTGGGCGGAGAGTTTCGAGAAGTCGGGATGCAACAGGTAACGCAGTCCCTCAGACGAACCCGGCAGCGAGAAGGCACAGACGGTGAGGACAGCAATGATGAGGAGCAGCATGGGCATCATCACCTTGCTGAAACGTTCTATGCCATCCTGCACGCCCTTGACGATGATGCCATGCACCATCACCATGAAGAGCATGGCAAAGAGTACGGGCAGCCAGGGGTGGGTGACGAAATTATCAAAGAAATCAGAGAAATAGGTGGCATCATCGCCCTGGTACTGCAGGGCACCGGTCAGGGAGGCGTAGGCGTAATAGAGCGTCCAGCCTGCCACCACCATATAGTAGCAACTGATGATGAAGGCCACCAGCACGCCCATGGTGCCCTGCACCCTCCACCACTTGCCCGGAGCCAATTGCTGATAAGCCGTGGCGGTGTTGGCATGGGTGTGACGTCCGATGACGAACTCACCCAGCATGATGGGGACACCCACCAGGATGACACAGAGGAGATATACCAGGACGAAGGCGGCACCGCCATTCTCACCTACCTCCGTAGGGAAGCGCCAGATGTTGCCCAGTCCTACCGCACTGCCTGCCGAAGCAAGCACCACACCCAGTTTACTGCCAAAATTCTTTCTGTCTGCCATGAGGAGTTAAGGGGTTATTGGTTATTGGTTATTGAAGGGGTTAGAGGTTAGAGGTTATAGGTTATCGAAAGGGTTATGGTTTTTGAGGTTATAGTTCATGGCTGCCCAATAGTGGATGAGAACTATAACCCGAAGACAATAGGACATGCACTCTAACCCTTTCGATAACCTATAACCCATAACCTATAACCTATATTATCACAGTCCTATCAGTTCGTTGAGGAACACGAGGATGATGAATGCCGGCACCACATACCTCACCAACAGGAGGAAGAAGTGGAAGAGCGGCATCCTGTAACGGCCTCCCGAGGTCAGTTCGTCCCGCAGGTCTTTACGCTTCATCTGCCACCCCACGAAGAGACAGATTCCTATGCCTCCCAAGGGGAAGAAGAACTTGGCCGTAAGGAAATCAAAGAGGTCAAAAAAGCCCATGCCGAGGAACGTCACGTCCTGCCAAGGTCCGAAACTCAGCGAGCAGCACACGCCTAACAGCATACACACGGCGGTGACACACCAGGCGGCCGTGCGGCGCGACAGGTGGTAATGTTCGCGGATGAAAGCCGTGGAAATCTCATGCATGGAGATGCTGCTGGTCAGGGCCGCCAGCAGAAGCAGCAGGTAGAAGAGGTTGCTGAAGAGATAGCCAAGCCAGGGCACGCTGCAGAAGGCACGGTTGAAAACATTGGGAAGCGTCACAAAGACCAGTCCGGGACCGGCATCAGGCTGCACGCCAGCCGAGAAGACGGTGGGAAAGATGATGAATCCGGCCAGGATGGCCACGAGAGTGTCGATGACACAGACATTGAGGGCTGAGGAGGCCAGGGGAGTCTCCTTCTTGAAATAGGAGGCATAGGTGACCAGACATCCCAATCCTACGGAGAGGGAGAAGAAGGC
>CALZGT010000229.1 GCA_945787235.1 uncultured Prevotellaceae bacterium | reverse complement strand
TTTTCGACTTCGGAAAAGTCCTCGTGGATTATGACTTCGAGGCTTTCTTCAGGCACCACATTCCCCAACCGGAGCGGTGCCGCGCCTTTGCCCCCGTACTCTACAACGAGCATATCCAGCAACTCCTCGACCGTGAGGAGAGACCCTTCGAGGTCTTGATGGAGGAAATCATCTCCCAGCACAAGGAGTTCGAGCACGAGATACGCATGTTCATCGAGCTCTACCCTACCATTGTGACGGGCGAAGTCCCCGGCATGCGCGAACTGCTCACCCGACTCAAGGAGGAAGGCTTCCGGCTCTATGGTCTGACAAACTGGTGCAGCAAGGTTCACGTCACCATGCAGCAGTTTCCCATCTTCCAACTCCTCGATGGGTACATCATCTCTTCTGAGGAACATGTCATCAAGCCCGAAGCAGCCATCTATCAGCGGCTCTTCCAACGCTTCGGACTGAAACCCGAAGATTGCATCTTCACCGATGACCGTGCCGAGAACATCGAGGGCGGCAGGGCCGTGGGAATGGAGGGCATCGTCTTCACCGATGCCCCACAGTACGAAAGGGAACTCAGAGTGCTTCTCGACAACCGGAACTGAAGGAAGACGCAGACAGCCTGCCCCACATCAGGTGGCGACTGGCTGAAAACGACGTGCAAACTGGCGGATGTAGTCCAAAACGGCGGGTCGGGGTTGGGGTGCTTCGTGAGGTACAAGTTTCATCATAGGCCGGTGGTTTGAGGATTGTTGGTTATTGTCGTGCAAGGCAACCCTAATGAACCGAGATGACTCCCTATGGGGGTGCCCTACACAATAATAAACGAAACCACCACCTGAATATTGTGCTGAAGCACAGTTTTTTTTCGGAGGAAAGGGATTTTTATCCCCTGCCTTTACCCTACCAGCGAAAGCTCATTCTTGCAGGCCATGCGGCGCAGATTGCGGACGGCATAATGCACGCGTCCCAATGCCGTATTGATGCTGATTCCCAGCATGGCAGCTATCTCCTTGAAGGAGAGGTCCTGGTAGTAACGTAGCAGAATGATCTCGCGCTGAGGAGCGGGCAGACGATCCACCATGATGCGCATCAGGTTGAGAGACTCCTGCAGGAAGAGGTCATCCTCAAAGGTCGTGTCATTCAGGCATGACTTTTCGAGCAAATCCACCTTCACCTCACCATCAGCACGGAGAAATTCATAAGGCACCGTGGCATTAGGCATGATACGGCGATTCTGGTCCATCACCAAGTTGCGGCTGATGCACATGAGCCAGGCATAGAAGGTGCCTTTCCCCTCGTAACTGTGGGTGCGGATGGAGGTGATGGCACGCACGAAGGTATCCTGAAAGATATCGTTGGCGGTATCCTCGTTGCGAACCAAAAAGAAGATATAGCTGAACAACTTGTCCTGATAGCGGCTGAGCAGGACATCAAAAGCATCGTCGTTCCCTTCTTCGTACAGACGTACCAACTCGTCGTCGGCAAGTTTGTGGAGTGTAGTCATTACTGTCTTACTGATTGATTAGAAGTAACGATGTATCTATAGGCAATGCTTTTTAGGGTTAGAAATGTTTATCGACTGCAAAGAACGGATTTTTTTGGCAAATATGCAAGTAAATCGTGTTAAAAGTAAGTTTTTTAACACAAGAATCACCCATCAGCCCCACCAAAATGCCATTTTGAGCACACTAAGCGGAGATGATGGGTGACACAGGTCTGCCTCGCAGCCTTACTCGAAACGGCTGCCTTCCGGCAGATGGGCTCCCCGGAGGAAGTCAGAAGCCGACATGCGCTTCTTGCCGGCCACCTGGAGCTGTTCGATGACAAGATAGCCTCCCGGCACTGCCACCTTGAGCTGGGGGTGCTTGGTGCCGGCTCCTTCCACCAAGAGGGTACCCGGAGTGAGTGACACATCCTCCCGGGGTTCCTTGCTCGTCTGGAACACCTTGACATCCTGACGCTTGCCGTCTGGCATGACGAGGGTGCTCCAGGCAGCGGGATAAGGAGAGAGGCCACGCACGAAATTATATACGGGCACCAGTCCTGCCGTCCAGTCTATCTGGCAGGTCTCCTTGAATATCTTGGGAGCATGGCGGAGAGGTTCGTCGGTGAGAAACTGTTCCTGCGGCACACTCTGGGCCGTGCCGTCTTCTATGGCACGTATGGTCTTGAGCACGAGTCCGGAACCTATCATCATCAGACGGTCATGAATGTCCTCTACATTGTCCGTGTCATGGATGGGGGTTCTCTCCTGCATGATGATACGTCCCGTGTCGATATCATGGTCAAGGAAGAACGTAGTGACACCCGTCTCCTTGTCACCGTGGATGATGGCCCAGTTCATGGGAGCCGCACCACGGTACTGGGGCAACAGTGCCGTGTGGAGGTTGAAGGTACCCATGGGCGGCATGGCCCACACTACCTCGGGAAGCATGCGGAAGGCCACCACGACCTGCAGGTCTGCCTGCAAGGCACGCAGCTGTGCCAGGAACTCCTCATCCTTGAGTTTCTCCGGCTGTAGTAGCACAATGCCTCTTTCTTCCAGTTTCTGTTCCAGATAGAACTTCTTGACGGGAGAAGGCTGCAGGGTTTCGTGATGACGGCCTATAGCCTTGTCGGGCATGGTGATGACACCCACCACGTTGCAGCCGTTATCCAGAAGTTGACGAAGGGGTTCGACGGCAAAGTCGGGAGTCCCCATATATACAATACGCATATCTTTTTTATCCATAGCAAAGAGGGTTACTCACCCGTATTCATGTTCTTCAGTGCATAAATCCATTTGTCGAAGTTTGTCACGCATTCCTCTGCCGCCTTGGTGGAAGGGATTGATATACTTAGACATGTGGACAATTCGTTTATTTTGGGTACAAATATACGAATATTCCGTGAAAGTACCAAGGAATTTAACAATTTTCAATGCACGATTAACATTTTTGCCCATATCAGTAAAGGTAGGTTCTATAAATTAGCTTTGATGGGATTTTGCTCTATCTTCGAGCAAAATCCCATCAAAGCTAATTTATAGAACCTACCTTTACTTTCCATGTTACACATTATTATATAATACTAGGTACAAAGATAATGATTTATTAGCAGAAATCATCAAGTTTTGCTAAAAATATGAGCGTACAGACAAAA
>CALZGT010000228.1 GCA_945787235.1 uncultured Prevotellaceae bacterium | reverse complement strand
TCGCGCAACGCCATGCCCTCCGATTTCCGTGCCGTCATCCATTACCTCGAGCGTGGCACCTGTCCCGTGGATGAGTTCATCAGCATGGAGTGCGCTCCCGAGGAAGCCCCTGAGGCCATTGAGAAATGGGTGGAAGCCCCTGGAAAGGTATTCAGAATATTGGTAAAAATGTAAGAATAAAGATCATGCATAAGACAATCACTTCATTGCTATTGGCCTTGGCCTGCGCTACAGGCCTTCATGCACAGGACTATAAGGTGCCTGTCACGGACGAGAACGAAAAGATGGCTGAGGGACAGTATCAGCCTAAGTGGGAATCGCTCAGGAATCACAAGACACCGGAATGGTTCCGCGATGCCAAGTTCGGCATCTGGGCACACTGGGGGCCACAATGTGTGGAGGGTTCGGGCGACTGGATGGCCCGTGAGATGTATATGGAAGGTTCGTACGCCTACCGCTATCACAAGGAGCATTACGGTCATCCCTCAGAGGTCGGTTTCAAGGACATCCTGCCCCTCTTCAAGGCAGAGAAATGGGATCCCGACAAACTCGTGGAGCGTTACAAGCGTCTCGGGGCACAGTATTTCTTCGTACTCGGCAACCATCACGACAACTTCGACCTCTGGGACTCCAAGTACCAGGAATGGAATGCCGTGAACATGGGGCCGAAGCGCGACCTCATAGACGGTTGGGCCAAGGCTGCCAAGAAGCACGGTCTGCCCCTCGGCATCTCCTTCCATGCTGACCATGCCTGGACGTGGTATGAACCCGCACAGCGCTATGACCTCAACGGCCCCAAGACAGGCCAGTATTATGACGGACATCTCACCAAGGCCGACGGCAAGGGCAAGTGGTGGGAAGGCTATGACCCGCAGAAGCTCTATGCGCAGAACCACCCCATGAGTGAACGTTCGTGGGCCAATGGCACCATACACAGCCAATGGGCATGGGGAGGCGGTGCCGCGCTGCCTTCCGCGGAGTTCGTCACCAACTTCTACGACCGCACGCTCGATGCCATCAACCGCTATGAGCCCGACCTCATCTACTTTGACGTGACCGTCGTTCCCTTCCATGACATCAGCGACTGCGGTCTGAAGATAGCCTCGCACTTCTACAACAAGAACCCACGTGCCGTGATGTTCGGCAAGATTCTCGACGAAGAGCAGCGCCAGGCCCTCACCTGGGACGTGGAACGCGGAGCACCCAACGAAATCGTGCCTGAGCCCTGGCAGACCTGCAACTGCATAGGTGGATGGCACTACAACACGGGTATCTATGAGCGTGGCGGCTACAAGAGTGCTGCCGACGTCATCAAGCAACTCGTGGACATCGTGAGCAAGAACGGCAACCTGCTGCTCAGCGTGCCCCTGCGTGCCGATGGTACCTATGACGAGAAGGAAGCTGCTGTGCTCGACGGCATCGAGGCATGGATGAACGTCAACAAGGAGAGTATCTTCGGCACACGCCCCTGGGTGAAATTCGGCGAGGGTCCCGTGGCTGACAAGGACATCAAGATGAATGCCCAGGGTTTCAACGACGGACAATATACGGGCATGACCTCTGCCGACATCCGCTTCAACCAGACGAAGAAGTACCTCTATGTCACTCCGCTCGGATGGCCTGCGGACGGTAAGCTTGTCGTCAAGTCGCTTGCCAAGGGCAACACCGCTTTCCGTAAGTCCATCACCAAGGTGGAACTGCTCGGTTACGGAAAACTCAAGGCCAGACAGACGGCTGACGGACTTGAGGTGGAACTGCCCAAGCCTACCAATGACATAGCCCCCGTATTGAAGATTGCAAAGTAACCCCACCATGAGAACTGTTTTTGGTATCATCGCCCTGCTGCTGTCACTCGGCGCAAGGGCAGGACCCCCCAAGGTGGAGTTCATCACGCCTCGGATTGTCAGGGTGCAATGGTCGGCCGACGGCACCTTGCCCGGCAACAATACGGGTGTCTGTGTCTATGACAGGTCACGGGTCAAGTCAGAGGAAATCATCGTGAAAGTCGAAGGCGGCTGCCTCTCCTTCATCGACCGTAAGTCGGGCAAGACCTTGCTGAAGGACATCGCCCGCGAGGCTGAACCCGTAGTCCGGGAACGCATTGTATATGACGATGCCACGGCCCACATGGAAGAGACCGCCAACGGCAAGGTGACGGTCAAGGACATCATCCGCCGCGACACCATCGGCGTGAGTACCCGTTACATCTCCCGTTTCTCCTGTGAAGGTACCAAGGCCTTGTACGGCCTGGGTGCCCACATGGAGGACTACATGAACCTGCTGGGGAAGACCCTCTGGCTCACCCAGCACAACCTGAAGGCCACGGTACCCGTGCTCCTCTCGCCCCAGGGCTACGGACTGCTCTTCGATGCCGGCTGTGCCATGAAGTATGCATCCGACGGCAAGGGTTTTTCCATGCAGATGGAGGCTGCCAGGCAAATTGACTACTACTTCATCAAGGGCGACAGGATGGAGGACATCGTGGAGGGCTACCGCTACCTGACAGGCAAGGTACAGCTGCTTCCGCGCTATGCCTTTGGCTACATTCAGTCGAAGGAGCGCTATGTGTCGTCAGATGACCTCATCGGTACCCTGCGCGAATACCGCCGCCGCCATGTGCCCATCGACATGATTGTGCAGGACTGGAACTACTGGCCGGAAGGGTGGGGGTACATGAAGATGAATCCTAAGTACTATCCCGACCCGAAGGCGCTGGCCGACTCCATCCATGCCATGCATGCCAAACTCATGGTGAGCATCTGGCCCAATCCGCAGTATTGTCCCGAGGAGAGGGATTTCCGCGCACGTGGCTTCATGCTCGAGCATTCCGTGTATGATGCCTTCAACGCCGATGCCCGCCGTCACTACTGGCAGTATGCCTACGACGAGTTCTTCTCCAGGGGTTTCGATGCCTGGTGGTGCGACAGCAGCGAACCGCTCGACGGCGACTGGAACCAACTGCCTGCCCCTGCCAACGGAAAGCCCTACGGATGGGATGACCATGAGCGCCGCTGGCACTTGAACAAGGATGTGCTGAGCGATGCGCTCGGGGCAGAACGCAGCAGTCTCTATTCGCTCTATCACTCCATGGGACTCTATGAGAACCAGCGTCTGGCCACCTCCGACAAGCGTGTGCTCAACCT
>CALZGT010000227.1 GCA_945787235.1 uncultured Prevotellaceae bacterium | reverse complement strand
CGCTCAGCGAGTTGGCCACGAAACTGTGACGGAACAGCACACCTTCCTGGGCTATACGGTCCAGGTTGGGGGTTTGGATGGGACTCTGACCATAGCATGACATCATCTGTGCCGTATGATCATCGGTCATGATATAGACAATGTTGGGACGCGTCGTTTCCTGTGCCCAGGCCTGACCTGTCCATGCCAAAAGGGGAAATACTACAAGTCGTGTTTTCATACTGTAAGTCATTTGAGCGTCCAAAGTTACGAAGAAGTGTGAGAAATACCAAATTTATTTGTCCTTTTTCTCAACTTTTGTTAACTTTGCACCGCATTTCCTTTATATTTTAAGGTATCGTGCACTTAGACGGAATACATAATACCAGGCCCACTGGGCAGACAGGAAGGCGCGCAACCACGCCAGAGCGGCACTGCCCGGCAGACCATGAAGACTGACAGAGCAATATCATGGAACAGACCAAAGGGAACAACCAACCTCTTGACCAGCAACTGCAACAGATGCATGAGGAACTCCGAACCACCCGGGAAATCATGCACACGATGACCCATGCCTTTCACAGCATATATGTCATTGACATCGAAGCAGACACCTACCTTGAAATCAGCAGCGACAGGGAGGTACAGGAGGTGATAGGCACACACGGCAAGGCACAGGAGATAATGAGCCTGGTGGCCAACAACTACATCACGGAACACGACAGGGTTCGCGTGCTGGAATTTACACGCATAAGTACCCTTTCCGAACGCCTCAGCCAGGAGGGAAGAATAGAACTCCAGTACCAGACCCTGGACGGTAACTGGTACGATGGTACCTTCCTCATCCACAAGCAGGACCGTGAGGGGAGAGTCACCCATGCCCTCTTCGTCACACAGCAGGTCAGCCAGCAGAAGAAAAGGGAAATCAAGCAGAACGAGGCACTCCTGCAGGCCACGGCAGCAGCCGAACAGGCCAACCGTGCCAAGACCACCTTCCTGAACAGCATGAGCCATGACATACGTACCCCCATGAACGGCATCATCGGCATGACGGCCATTGCACAGGCTCACCTTGAAGACCGCGAGAGGGTGAAGAACTGTCTCGGCAAGATAGCGGGAGCCAGCCAGCACCTGCTGTCGCTCATCAATGACGTACTGGATGTCTCACGCATAGAGTCGGGCAAGGTAGATTTGCAGGAACAGCCTTTTAGTCTTCCCGATGTCATCGACAACCTGGTCAGCATGACCTCAATTGCCGTGGAGGAACACCAGCATACACTGGAGGTAGAGGTAGAACAACTGGACCACGAGGAGGTCATCGGAGACCCGCTCCGTCTGCAGCAGGTCTTCCTGAACCTGCTGAGCAATGCCATCAAGTACACCCCCGACGGAGGCTGCATCCGCATCTCCCTGCAGGAACGTCCCACAAGGTCCGATGACTATGCCAAGTTTGAGTTCGAGTGCGAGGACAACGGCGTGGGCATGACGGCAGAGTACCAGGAACACCTCTTCGAACCTTTCAGCCGTGCGCTCGACCGCCATACGCATAACGTACAGGGTACGGGGTTGGGCATGGTCATCACCCGCAACATCATCCGCATGATGGGGGGTGACATTCGGGTGGAGAGCCAGTACAGGAAGGGAAGCCGCTTCACGGTGGAGTTCAAAATGAAGAAGCAGGAGAAGAGCCTTGAGCACACGCGTCCCCTGCAGGGACTCACGGCCCTGGTTCTCGATCCGGACGACATACAGGGCAAGCGCACCTGCATGATGTTGCGGGAGATGGGCATCACCCCACAACATGTATATTGCGGGTCGGAAGCTGTCCGCACCACCCGGAAGAAGCTCGAAAAGGATGGGCACTTCAATTTCGTCCTCATGGACCGCCGCCCTACCGACATGTACACCTTTGACGTGGCCCGGCAGTTGCGGCAACTGTTGGACGAGCATGCCAAACTCATCATGATTACCAGCAAGGACTGGACAGAGTTCGAGATGGAAGCACGGGCAGCAGGCTTCGACGATTTCTTCGCCAAACCGCTCTACCGCTCCCGACTGGCACGCAGGCTGGTGGCACTGCTGGAAAACGACCGTCCTGACACGAGCAAGAACGAACTGGAGGACTTCGAGGAGATGGACTTCTCCCACAAGCGCATCCTGCTTGCAGAGGACAACGAACTGAACATGGAGATAGCCTGCGAGATACTGGGCATGACCGGTGTCCGGGTGGAACGGGCTACCAACGGGGAAGAGGAGGTGAGGATGTTCGAGACATCGCCCGTGGCATACTACGACATGATTATCACGGACATACAGATGCCCAGAATGAATGGACTGGAGGCTACGAGGGCCATCCGCATGCTGAATCGCCCCGATGCACTTACCGTACCCATCATTGCCATGACGGCCAACGCATTCACCGAGGACATGGACTCCTCGCGCCGTGCCGGCATGAACGACCACCTGTCCAAACCCATCGACCTGAACAAGCTCATGAACATCATGAAGCATTATCTCGGTGGGCGGCACCGCAAGCAAGTCATTGCCAAACCCAGGTTGCGCACGACGGCACCGGCTCACTACCACGAGGAACTCTACATGGCCAACGGCATGACAAGCCTGTCCCCAGCCTATGACCGCACCTGCATCCAGGTGCTGGAGCAGAATGCGGCCGTGGGCGTGGTAGGCATACTGGAACAGAAGGACTATCCCATCAGCTGTATCTCGGGGTTCGCCCTCAAGTCGCTGGGCTATGACTTCGACGAGATGATGGAGAAAACACACGGCACATTCATACACCTGGTACATGAGGAAGACAGGAAACGGCTGGTATCGGAGTTCTACAACGGCACGCAGCGTTTCCGCTACAGGATGATACGCAAGGACGGAACCATCGCAGCGGTGACTTCCACCACCACAGGCATACAGACACTGGACGGATGCCGGGTGCGCATGCTCTCGCTGCGCATAGAATAACGATAATTGCACATAAACTTATGAGAAGATACATCACATGCTCTCTCCTGCTGCTCTGCGGCCTCCTTGCGGAAGCGCAGACCCAGCACACGCTGGACGGAAAGTCCGACACGCGGCTCACGACCCTCGTGGACCGCCTCTCTCGTTTCGGACAGCACATTCCCCAGGAGAAGGTCTATCTGCACATGG
>CALZGT010000226.1 GCA_945787235.1 uncultured Prevotellaceae bacterium | reverse complement strand
CAGCCATATCCGTCAGGATGCCCTCGACGGCGGTAGGAGCCTTGGTACCGAGGTACTCAATCTTGAAGTCATCGAAGGGGAACCATGAATTGGCAGCAGCACCCTCGAAGCGGAGTCCCAGCGTGAGGGCCTTCTTTCCGTCAAGTCCCATTACAATCTGGTTGGTGTAGAGCCCCAGCGTCATGGCATACTCCTCGAAGGAAATCATGGTATTGGGCGTGTAGAGCACCTGACCGTCCTTATTGAAAGTAATCTGTCCGTCAATGGCGGGGTCTTCGACCTGTGCCTCGGCGTAAGCGTTCTTGACATTTACGGCCTGTTCGTTGGCATAGAACTGAGCCAGGTTCTGCTCAGGACTGTCAGGCGCAGCAAAGTAGGCAGCCGCCAGGTCGTCACTGTTGTTGCCATTGCGGAAGAGAGCCTTCACGGAGAGACGGTAGTAACCCTCGGGCAGGCCAGGCACGGTCTGGTGGATGTCAAAGGCTGTACCATTCCATATTTCGTAGGCCGTAGAGCCCTGGAGCTGATCGGCTTTGCCACCCAGAGAACCACCGGTATGGGTCAGTGTCCATCCATTGGCAGTGTTGTCGCTGAAGCTGGGGTTGGCCATCACGGCAGAAACGTCAATGGGTTCCTCCTCGGTAGCCGTCTTCCCTTCGGTCACGGCAGCGAAGACGAAGGCAGTACGTGCTGCGGGCAGACGGTCAAGCCAACCCTGCATCACCTCGTTGCTCTCAAAAATTTCATCCGCTACGGCACTGCCCATCTCCTCCAGAAGAGTCTCAAGTTCAGAAGTACCGTCACCCTCATATTCGTTGAGGATTTCATCGTAAGTACCCTGGATGGACATCACCTTGCTGACCAGTTCCTGACCAGCCTTGTAATAGTCGAGTGCCTCCTTCAGTTGGGCAATGGCCTCGGTGATTTCAGCCTCAGAAGCCGATGCCCCAAGACTCTTGGCAGCAGTGGCAGCCTTTTCAAGTTTATCGGTAGCGGCAGTCACCTGACTGGTCTCAGCCTTGGCCTCTGCCTCTGCTATCATGCCCTGCATTTCCTCGTAAAGTGCATTGGAGCTGACACCCAGATAATATACACGTACATCGCTCCAGATGGTCCAGCTGTCAGGGGTCACCTCACCATCGACACCTAAGTCGCGGACACCCACTACGAGCGGGTCACCCTCGCTGACCACATTGCCGACCACCTCACTGAAATAAGGTGTGTCCTCCACGTCGAAATACACACGGGCACCCTCCATGGAGTTGGGACCCCAGAGCGGACTCTCCTCGTCACCAGTCACGTTGTCATCGCTGTCATACAACTTCTCCGTGCCGACACCCAGATGCTGGCTCTTTACTTTTACAAAGGCATTGTTGGCATAGAGTTCAGCAGTCACGTTGGCGCCCTCCTGGGCATAGTTCTCGGCATTGCTGCCCGAACGGCTCAGGGCATGGGCCGTGATGCGGTAAGCACCTGCGGGAAGTCCCTCCAGAGTGACATGCGCATCGAAAGACGCATTCCATACCTCACCCACATTGGCACGAGCCTTGAAGGCACTGGAGTTGCAGGTCCAGTTGGTAGGCGTAGCACTCTCCGTCGTATTCTCCTCAAAGCCAAGGTTGGCGTAGAGAGGCGTCACCTCGATGGGCTTCTCCTCAGAAGCAGAGGGCAAAGCCTCACGGATGCCAGCCACAAGGTAGTCCTGGTAGGAAGCTATCCACTCATTGATCTGCTCAATGGTGGCACTCTTGTCCTCGTAGGCACCTTGGTACAAGTCACGCTTGTCAGCCAGGTCCGTGAGGAAATCATACTGGGCGGCATCGGCAGCCACCTTCTCGTTGAACTTGGCCAGGTCAGCGTATGCCTTCACCTCAGCCTTAGCCGTCTTGACGAGGTCGTTGATGACACCGGCCTGTGCCAGGCAAGCCTCACTCTCGGTGATGGAGGCAGCCTCATCCAGGGCAGCAGACAGGGCATCCTTGGTAGCCTCGCTGTAGTAGTACTGAGCCTCGACACACCACTCATCCACGTAGGGTGTGGCAGCCTCCACGGCAGCCGTGAGGGCTACGAGTCCGGGATTATCCACAGGACCGGCATAGTAGAGCTTGAAGTTATCAACGGCAAACCACTTCACGTGGCCGGGGACGAAATGGTAACCAATCTTGAGGTCACCGCCCATGTGGGTAATCAGCACCTTATAGCGACGAGGAAGGTCACTGCCCGCAGCTCCATATTCATTGGCAACCTCCACGGCATAGCGTGCAGCCCCACTCTCGGCATAGAGTTCACAGCCGGACACGGGAGCATCGGCACTGCCGGTGGTGGCAATGGCATCAGCCTTGAGGATGTAGGTACCCTGCGGAAGTTCGCTGATGATCTGGTAGATATGGCTCTCGGCGATGCAGGCATCCTTGGTCCAGTTCTGGGAGAAATTGTTCAGGCCATACTCTGAGGACGCAGCTCCTTCCTCATCGTTCCAAAGATAGTATGCCTTGTTGTTCTGTATCAACATGTTGCTGAACTCGTCCGTCCACCCCTCGGGCTCTGCGCCACGTGCTCCCTCAAAGGTAGGATTCTGGATTTTCGAGGTCACGTCGAAGGGATTCTCGGGCGTAGCATGGTCGTAGGCATAGTTGAGAATCTTGTCGTTGACAACCGCAATGGCCGCATTGATGGCCTCGACATCGCTGCTGGTGAGCAGCGCGGCATAGTCTGCCAGCTCGCTCTCCTGATAGCCCACCTCCATGGCTTCCGCGAGTTTGTCGTAGAGCGTGGACTGTGCCTTATATACCTCAAAGATTTCGGGAGTCACGAAGCCCCAGAGCGTCATGTAGCCCTCGCAGTTCTCAGGGTCCACCATGTAGATGCCCTCATAGGTTCCCATACCGGCACCATTGCCATTGGTGAGGTCCTCACGTTCGGGGTTCCATCCCAGGATATAAGTTCCGAAGTTAGGTTCAGCCTCCTCGGCAGCATACTTGTCATAACCCATGACAGGACAGCTGGCAGCCGTACGGATGATGTAGCCTCCCTCTGTCTTGTTGAACTCCCAAAGGGTGGACCATCCGGTCTGGTTGTTGTAATCGGTATAGACATCCTCTACACTCTCGCGTGCCGTATAGCCCGTTCTGTCAGCAGCAGAACAATGTAATTTATAGACATTCTCCGCGCCTTCCTGCAACTGAATGTCGTAGAGGAAAGCCACCGAGGCATCGGATTTCACACTGGCATGGCTGCCCCATGCTCCACCTTTGGTAAGGAACT
>CALZGT010000225.1 GCA_945787235.1 uncultured Prevotellaceae bacterium | reverse complement strand
AGCATGGCAAGAAAAGAAGCATACCAACATCTCTGCCTGGACAACCATTCGGCAGCAGTACAGGAAGGAAAAGGAAAGAACATCATACCACCCCCTGAGAAGGAACCCCTCTGGAAGGGATTTCTCGGGAAATTCAGGGACCCGCTCATCATCGTCCTCCTCGTGGTGTTCTGCTTCTCCATCCTCGTCTCCACCTACGAAGTCTATAGTCAGGGGGCACCCCTCACCACCTACATCGAACCCTGTGGAGTACTCGTGGCTCTGTTGCTCGCCACGGGCGTGGGGTTCTGGTTTGAGGTCAAGGCCGCCAGGGAGTTTGAGGTGCTCAACCAGGTGAAGAATCTCCGGCAGGTGAAGGTGATACGCAGGGTGGAAGGCAAGTGCAAGACCCTGAGCGTACCCAGGCACGATGTCGTGGTGGGCGACATCGTCAAGCTGGAGAGCGGAGACGAGATACCCGCCGACGGCATCGTACTGGATGCCACCAACCTGCGTGTCGATGAGTCAAACTTCACGGGCGAACAATATACCTCCAAGGGTGTGGAAGAAGAACCTGGAGACAAGGAGAAGGCGTACCCCTCGCACGTACTCCTGCGCAGTTCCACCGTGATAGAAGGAGAAGCCATCATGCAGGTCAGCCATACGGGACTGGACACTGAGGAAGGCAGAGGCGTGGTGCAGGCCAGCGAGGACAACGAGGTGCAGACACCCCTCAACAAGCAACTCGAAGACCTGGGGCACTACATCTCGTACGCCAGTTTCACCATAGCCGCCCTCATCGTGGCCGGACGGCTCCTGTACTATTACTTCGCTATTGTGAGCGAAGTCGGTTTTGAGTGGGTAGGATTCCTGGAGGTGCTGCTGCAGTCCGTCATGATAGCCGTAGCCCTCGTGGTGGTGGCTGTGCCCGAGGGACTGCCCATGAGCGTGACGGTCAGTCTGGCACTGAGCATGCGCAGGATGCTGAAGGAGAACAACCTGGTGCGCAAGCTGCATGCCTGTGAGACCATGGGTGCCGCTACCGTCATCTGTACCGACAAGACGGGAACACTGACGCAGAACAAGATGGAGGTCATGGCATGTTTTCCCGCCGAAGGTATCGACATGGACCTGCTGGCAGAGGGCATAGCCGTCAACTCCACGGCCACCCTCACGGAGGACGGGCACGGAACGGTGCAGACCCTGGGCAACCCCACGGAGGGTGCCCTGCTGAAATGGATAGGCGGGCAGCACTACGACTACGAGGCCATCCGGGAACGGGTCAGCACGACAGAGGTCATCCCCTTCTCGACGGAGATAAAGCGGATGGAAACAGTAACCTCCACGGGAACACGCTTCATCAAGGGTGCCCCCGAGGTGGTGATGAACCTTTCCGACGATTTCGGAAACACAAGCCAGGCAGACATACAGCAGGCCTTGCAGCAGTACCAGGCCAAGGGCATGCGTACGCTGGCACTGGCCTGCCAGAAGGCCGGTGAAGGGGTCACCTTCCAGGCCGTCATTGCCATTGCCGACCCCGTACGGCCCGATGTACCCGAGGCCATACGCATCTGCCGCGAAAGTGCCCATGTCCGCGTCATCATGGTGACGGGTGACAATGCCCTGACGGCACGCGAGATAGCACGACAGGCTGGCTTGGTCCATGAAGGGGAACCCCTGCTGGCCATGACGGGAAGTGAGTTTGAGGCCCTCACGGACGCAGAGGCCAGGGAGATGGTGGGGAAGGCTGACTTCAAGATTCTCTCACGTGCCCGGCCCCATGACAAGGCACGTCTGGTGGGACTGCTCCAGGAACGGGGAGAGGTAGTGGCCGTAACGGGTGACGGCACCAACGATGCCCCTGCCCTGAAGAAAGCCCAGGTGGGACTCTCCATGGGCGACGGCACAGCCCGTGCCAAGGAGGCCAGCGACATCACCCTCATTGACAACTCCTTCGCCAGCATCAACACCGCCATCCTGTGGGGACGCTCCCTCTACCAGAACATACGCCGCTTTATCGTGTTCCAGATGACCATCAACGTGGCTGCCTGCCTCACGGTGCTCTATGGGGCTTTCATGGGACTGGACTCTCCGCTCAATGTCACCCAGATGCTGTGGGTGAACCTCATCATGGACACCTTTGCTGCCATGGCTCTCTCATCGCTCCCCGCCGACCGTCGTGTGATGACGGAATACCCGAGGAGTCCGAAGAGCCGTATCATCAACCGCAGCATGGCTCGGATGATACTCTGCACGGGGTTGTGCTTCTTCTGCATCCTCGTCTGCCTGTGGCAGATGCTCAGCCACGGCGACTACACCCATGTCCATGACCTGCTGAAGCACTTTGACCTGGCTCACCTCACGGACTTCTCGAAGGCCACCCATGTGCGCAACCCGCACGAACTGGGTATCTTCTTCACAGCCTTCGTCCTGCTGCAGTTCTGGAACATATTCAACGCCAGGTATTTCAAGACGGGAAGATGCCTGCTGCAGGACCTGCTTGAGATGTGTCGCCGACCTGCCTCCATCCGTCAGCACTACAGCACGGGCTTCATCACCATCCTCTTCGTCATCCTCCTGGGCCAGGTGCTCATCACCAATGTCTTTGGCGAGATGTTCGGCGTGGAGGCCCTCTCCCTCCAGGACTGGCTCCTGCTGCTTGCCGTGACCAGTCCCGTACTCCTCATCGGCGAGGTGTATAGACTCGTGCGGCACTGGTTTGCCAAAGGCTGAGGGAAGTGGTCGATTTCATTTATACCGCCACGCCCAGGTCGTAAAGATGTTCGGGGGCAATGTCGATGGTGCCGTCGAGCCAGCATACCGTCCAGCCGTCGAGTTCAAAGCGGTCGAACACGGCCTTGTCGCGAAGCGGGGCAAACAGCTGGTACTTCTCGATGAGCGGCAGGCAGTCGAAGATGCGCTTGCTGCCGTCGTTAAAGGTCAGGTGCAGCCGGTAGCCGTCAAGCGGGCGGGCGGCCGTGACCCATTTCAAAATATTTTCCTGTTCCATGTTGCTTAGTCGAGTGGGTTAATTTTTACCAGCGTTTCGCCGTTCTCCATGCGTTCCCAGTTTTCCATGAGTTCGTCCTTGTGCAGATCGAGCCACTCGAAGACGAGGTGCAGGGCGCGACGTGGCATCTGTCCGTCACCTTGCCCGTCTGAATGTCGATGATGGCACGATACTCGTTGTAGCGCACGTGAAAATGCGGCGGATTGTGGTCGGGCAGGTACATCGTAATGACAATTCAGTAGAATTGGCAAATCTCTGGCATATTTTTCTATTTCTTTGCTTATATGCAAGATTTTTATATTGGACTTTTTCAGTAAACCCTAATTACTTCTGCCGATACTTTGGCAGGAAA
>CALZGT010000224.1 GCA_945787235.1 uncultured Prevotellaceae bacterium | reverse complement strand
AGACTGCCCTGGGCGAATACTATGACATCTTCCGACAGGTGAAGAACCTGAAGGGCAAGAGCCAAGTGCAGGCTGCCTTGCCTTATCGTATTACCATAAAATAAGACGAAAGTCAAGCAGAGTACTCGAAAACAACAAGTGAACCATGGAAGGCGATCTGGTAAAGATAGACAGATGGATGCTGCCACTGAGCTGGCTCTACGGTGCCGCTACGACAGTCCGCAACTGGCTGTTCGACATCGGGGTACTGAAAAGTGAGCAATATCCCATTCCGGTCATTGGGGTGGGCAACATCACCGTGGGGGGAACAGGAAAAACCCCTCACGTGGAATATCTCATCAGACTGCTGAGCCAACATTACAAGGTGGCTGTGCTAAGCCGGGGCTACAAACGCAAGAC
This sequence comes from uncultured Prevotellaceae bacterium, assembly GCA_945787235.1. Classification (GTDB taxonomy): domain Bacteria; phylum Bacteroidota; class Bacteroidia; order Bacteroidales; family Bacteroidaceae; genus Physcousia. The sequence goes on along the minus strand of CALZGT010000224.1, from coordinate 3,020 downwards.
CAAGGGTTACCTGCTGGCCAGGAACGACACCCGGATGCAGGACATCGGCGATGAGCCCTGGCAGGTGAAACAGAAGTTTCCCGAGGTCTATGTGGCCGTTGACAGCAACCGCAGGAACGGCATAGAACGTCTGATGCACGATGCCGAGACACGCGACGTGGAGGTCATCCTCCTGGACGATGCCTTCCAACACCGCTATGTGAAACCGGGGCTGAACATACTGCTCATCGACTATCACCGTATGATTACGGACGATGAACTGCTGCCGGCAGGGCGTATGCGCGAGTCGGCCAAGGGACGCAACCGGGCACAGATGGTCATCACCACGAAATGCCCCAGCGACATCACGCCCATGGACTTCCGCGTGGTACAGAGTGCACTGAACCTACGCCCCTACCAGCAACTCTTCTTCAGCACCTTCCAGTACGGTGAACTGACGGGACTCTTCAACCACAGGACACGACCGCTGGAATCCATCGAAGCAGAGGAGCATGTCATGCTGCTCACAGGCATTGCCTCACCGGAACAGATGCTGATGGACCTGCGACGCTACACGCGGCACATCACGCCTGTGAGTTTCAGGGACCATCACTTCTTCACATCGGAGGATATACAGCGAATTGCCGATGAATTCAAGAAACTGTCCCCTCCACGACTCATCATCACCACGGAGAAGGATGCCACGCGCCTGCACCAGTGCCCGTCACTGCCCGAGATGCTGAGGCAGAGTCTGTATATCCTGCCCATCCAGGTGGAGATAATGCGAAACGAACAAGATAAGTTTAACGAAGAAATATTTGGTTATGTACGCAAAGATTCAAGAAACAGCCCAATGGCTGAAGGAAAGAATTAGCACGCAACCCAAGACGGCCATCATCCTGGGCACCGGTCTGGGGAGGCTGGCAGAAGAGATAAAGGTCAAGGCACGCATCAGTTACAACGACATCCCCCACATGCCCGTCAGCACCATAGAGGGACACAGCGGTTGCCTCATAGTGGGCGAACTGGGTGGCAAGGACATCCTGGCCATGCAGGGACGTTTCCACTACTACGAGGGGTACTCCATGAAGGAGGTGACCTTCCCTATCCGTGTGATGCACGAGTTGGGCATCAAGACCCTCTTCGTAAGCAATGCAGGAGGGGGCATGAACCCGGACTTCGAGATTGGTGACCTGATGATTATCACTGACCACATCAACTTCTTCCCTGAACATCCACTGCATGGTCCCAACCTCCCCACAGGTCCACGGTTCCCCGACATGAGTGAGGCATACGACAAGGGGCTCATTGCCCTGGCCGACAGGATAGCCCAAGAGAAAGGCATCAAGGTGCAGCACGGGGTCTATCTGGGTACCCAGGGGCCTACCTACGAGACACCGGCCGAATACCGCATGTTCCACATCCTGGGGGCGGACTCCGTGGGCATGAGTACGGTGCCAGAGGTCATCGTGGCCAACCACTGCGGCATGAAGGTGTTCGGCATGAGCATCATCACCGACCTGGGGGTTGAGGGAAAAATCGTGGAGGTAAGTCACGAGGAGGTTCAGAAGGCTGCCAACGCCGTACAGCCACTCATGGCGGAGATTATGAGGGAAATGATTATGAATTCATAGTGTAGAGGTTATGGAGATATCAGAACTGGGGGAGTTCGGCTTGATAAAGCACCTCACCCAAGACATAAAACCCACGAACAAGAGCACCCTGAAAGGAGTGGGTGACGACTGCGCCATCATGCAGTTCGATGAAGGAAAGCGCGTACTGATGACTACGGACATGCTCATGGAAGGGATTCACTTCGACCTGCAATATACCCCCATGAAGCATTTGGGCTACAAGGCTGCCATGGTGAACATCAGCGACATCATTGCCATGAACGGCACTCCCACACAGATGGTGGTGAGCCTCGCCATAGGGAAACGCTTCAAGGTGGAAGACCTGGAGGATTTCTATGCCGGACTGCTGCTGGCCTGCGAAAAGCACCATATCGACCTGGTGGGAGGGGATACGACAGCATCCCTGACGGGACTGGCCATCAGCATCACCTGTCTGGGTGAAGCCATGGAAGAAGAGGTGGTGATGCGCCAAGGGGCCAAACCTACGGACCTGGTATGCGTGAGCGGCAACCTGGGTGCTGCCTACATGGGACTGCAGTTGCTGGAAAGGGAGAAGGCGGTCTTCAATGACCAGTTGCGCGAAGCCAGACAGAAGGGGCAACAGGTGGAACCAGCACAGCCGGACTTCAGCGGACGTGAATACTTGCTGGAACGCATCCTGCGTCCCGAAGCACGACGTGACATCACGGACAGGCTGAAGGCTGCAGGCATACGTCCCACCAGCATGATGGACATCAGCGACGGCCTGTCGAGCGAGATGATGCACATCTGCGAACAGAGCGGCGTGGGATGCCGCCTCTACGAGGAACGCATCCCACTGGACTACCAGACGGCAGCAGCAGCGGAAGAGTTCAACCTCAACGTCACTACCTGTGCCATGAACGGGGGCGAGGACTATGAACTGCTCTTCACCGTACCGCTGACGCACAACGAGGAGATGCAGCAGATGGAGGATGTGAAGGTGATAGGCTACATCACACCAGCCTCGGAAGGCAAGAAACTCATCTGCAGGGACGGCAGCGAGTTCGACCTCAAGGCACAGGGATGGAATCCGCTGAAAGAGGATTGAAGACGAGTTCTGTCAAAACATACAACCATGAAACACAAAACGGAACAGAGGGCACTGGCAGCACTGCAAGCCATTTTGGTGGTGGTCGTTGTCGGTTCCCTCTTATTCTTTCTCATTGCAGGAGGAAAGGAAGACAGAAGGGAGAAGGACGGCAGGGCAATGGCCTACGGGGACACGTTCCCTACGGCACGCTCTGGGAAGGCCGTTTCTGACAAGAATGATACTGCACCTGTAACGTCTCCCGAATCTATCCCCTTCGACCCGAATACTGCCGATTCACTCACCCTGATACGTGTGGGACTGAGTCCCTTCCAGGTCAGGAACATCCTCCGATACCG
>CALZGT010000223.1 GCA_945787235.1 uncultured Prevotellaceae bacterium | reverse complement strand
CGCTTTCTGAACGGCACTCTCGACATCCATGTGCAGCTGGAGAAGGAACTGGCTGCCTACGTGGGCAAGGATGATGCCTTGTGCATTTCCACGGGATTTACCGTCAACAGCGGTGTTATTCCCCAGTTGGTGGGCAAGGATGACTACATCATCTGCGACGACCGCGACCATGCCAGTATCGTCGATGGCCGCCGTCTGGCCTTTGCCACCCAGCTCCGCTATAAGCACAACGACATGGACGACCTGGAGCGCGTGCTACAGCGCTGCGAGCCCGACAAGGTGAAGCTCATCATCGTGGATGGTGTCTTCTCCATGGAAGGCGACCTGGCTCCCCTGCCCAAGATTGTGGAACTGAAGAAGAAATACAATGCCGCCATCATGGTCGATGAGGCCCACGGACTGGGTGTCTTCGGCCGTCAGGGACGTGGCGTGTGCGACCACTTCGGCGTGACGGAGGACATAGACCTCATCATGGGAACCTTCAGCAAGTCGCTGGCCAGCATCGGCGGTTTCATTGCTGCCAACCAGACCATCATCGACTCCCTGCGCCACACATGCCGCACCTACATCTTCTCTGCCAGCATGACACCTGCCTCTACGGCCGCTGCCCTGGAGGCCCTGCACATCATCCAGCAGGAACCCGAGCGCATCGAGGCCTTGTGGGACGTGACGAACTACGCCCTGAAGCGTTTCCGCGAGGAGGGCTTCGAGATAGGGGAGACCGAGTCGCCCATCATCCCCCTCTATGTACGTGACCTGGAGAAGACCTTCGTCGTCGTGGCCCGTGCCTTCGAGGAGGGTGTCTTCATCAACCCCGTCATTCCTCCTGCCTGTGCTCCCAGCGACACGCTGGTGCGCTATGCCCTCATGGCCAACCACACCCACGAGCAAGTGGACCGCTCCGTGGTCATCCTCAAGAAGGTGTTCCAGGAGTTGGGTATCATCAAGTAAAACGCTCAGTATTATAATATTAAGGAGTGTACTCTTTCGGGTACACTCCTTTGCTATTATCTGTGGGGAAGGCTGACGGCCTCACCCCTCATACACTTCCTCTATCTCCACCACATAGACGTCGTGCAGACCGCCGTGCTCGCCATACCACCGGTCGAGGAGGGAGGCATCCAGGAAGCCGGCCTCCTGCATGGAAGCCTTGAAGAGTTTGCGGCAGTCCAGCGAGAGGCGTGCCTGGGCGAAGGAGACCGCTCCCGAGGGCAGCGTCACGGGTTGCAGCCCCGTGGCAGCCACCTTGTCCGTGTCCCTTCCGCTCTTGGTGCCGCACAGCTGAAGGGCCTTGCGGTACTCCTCGGGGTAGAAGGAGAGCGTGAGGCGCGTGGAGGCCTCGATGAACTCATGCGTGTAGCGTTCCGGACGGATGAAGACGAAGGCCACGGGCTTGTTCCACAGCCATCCCAGGCCGCCCCACGAGGCCGTCATCGTGTTGAAGCGAGACTCGTCACCCGCCGTCACCAGCATCCATTCCTTTCCTATCAGCTCGAAGGCATTCTCCTTGCCCAGCAAGTCCAGTGTAGCGCGTGTCATAGGCCCTTGATGTAGTCCAGAATCTGTTCTGCGTGAATCTTCGTCTTGATCTCCTTGGGCAGGAACACCTTCTCGATGATGCCCTCCTCGTTGACGAGGTACGTGGTGCGCAGGGTGCCAATGGTGCGCCTGCCGCAGGCCACCTTCTCGCCCCAGCAACCCAGTTCCTGCAGCAGCGTGGTCTCCATGTCTGCAATGAGGGGGAAGTCCAGTCCCTGTGCCTCGGCAAACTTCTTCTGCAGGGCCTGGCGGTCCTTGCTCACCCCGATGATGTCATAGCCCGCCTCAGCGAGTTCGGCCTTGTGGGCCTGCAGCGAACATGCCTCGGCCGTACATCCGCTGGTGTTGGCCTTGGGGTAACTGTAAAGTACAATCTTGCGGCCGCGGTAGTCGCTGGCCTTAATCTCGCGTCCGTCCTGGTCTGTGCCCAGGATTTCCGGAATTCTGTCTCCAATCGTCATGGTCTATACCTTATTTATATATTAATCAAGATTTCTGTTGCTTTCTTGCAAACCGGCATACCTCGCCCAGTCCGCATGCCTCGCAGTGGGGACTGCGTGCCGTACACACGTAGCGCCCGTGCAGGATGAGCCAGTGGTGTGCCTTGGGGATGAGGTCGGAGGGGATGTGGCGCGTGAGTTCCTTCTCCACGGCCAGGGGCGTGCTGCAGGAGTCGGGCACCAGTCCGATACGGTGGCTCACGCGGAAGACATGCGTATCGACCGCCATCGTGGCCTGGTTCCACACCACGCTGAGGATGACGTTGGCCGTCTTGCGTCCCACCCCGGGCAGCCGCGTGAGTTGTTTCAGGTCCGCGGGAACCTCCCCCTGGAACTCCTCCTCCAGCATCCGCGCCATGGCCACCAGGTGGCGTGCCTTGTTGTTCGGGTAACTGATGCTGCGGATGTATTCGAAGATGACCTCGGGAGTGGCCAGTGCCATGGCCTCGGCAGTGGGGTAGTCGCGAAACAGGGGCGGGGTCACCTGGTTGACACGCTTGTCGGTACACTGCGCACTCAGGATGACAGCCACGAGGAGTTCGAAGGGCGTATTGTAGTGCAGTTCCGTTTCGGCCACAGGCATGGCTTCCTGGAAGTATTCGAGGGCGCGGGTGTAGAGTGTCTTGCGGTTCATGGGCAGGGTACTGTAGTCATCGGTGGATGCGGCGGTCCGAAACCTCATGGTGGAAGGTCAAAGGGGGTGTTCCGTGGCCACTTGATGCTGTTTTTGCTTGTTTTTGTTGCAAAATTACTCCTTTTTTCCTATTTTTGCAACGAAAATGATAAAAAAAAGTATTCCACATGCCTATTTTGCGTTCACTGACGGCTGCTTTTGCGCTCTGTCTGGCAGCCTTCTCCTACGGGAAGTACGACGAGGTTCCTTTCGAAAAGTATTTCGAGGACCGCACGCTTAGGGTCGATTACGTTTTCTGCGGAACGAACCGCGAACAGAGTATCTGGCTCGACGAGCTGTGCCAGAGCGAGGGATGGTACGGCCGACGCATCCACCTGGACAGCCTTGCCCTGGCGGGTAACGGACAGATCACTGTGACTTTGCCTGCCGACGGCAAGGTGCTCTACCGCCACTCCTTCAGCACGCTCTTCCAGGAGTGGCAGACCACGGAGGAGGCTTCGCGTGCGAAGAAGAGTTTCGAGAACGTCTTCCTCATGCCTTTTCCCAAGCAGCCCGTTGACGTGGAGGTCACCCTCACCGACACCCACAACAGGGTCACGTCTTCCCTCAGGCACAGGGTCGATCCCAAGGACATCCTCATACGCCACATCGGAGGACAGGGTACGACACCCTGGTACTACGGCCATCGGGGAGGGGACTCGCGGGAGGTCATCGACGTGGCCATAGTGGGCGACGGCTATGCAGCTCA
>CALZGT010000222.1 GCA_945787235.1 uncultured Prevotellaceae bacterium | reverse complement strand
GACGGAACTCTTCAACATCTTCCCTTATCCTTATATACATATAGGAGGGGACGAGTGCCCCACCAACCAGTGGGAGAACCACCCCGACTGCCAGGCACGCTTCAAGGAACTGGGTCTGAAGAGCTACCGCGAACTCCAGACGCGCTTCATCAAGCAGATGGCAGACTTTGCCGCCACCAAAGGACGCACCTTGTATTGCTGGAACGAGAGCGTGACGGCCCAGGGGGCTGACCTCGACCTCATGAAGCAGACGGGAGCGACCATCATGAGTTGGCATCCCTGTCAGGAGGGTGTGCGCAAGGCAGTGAAACTGGGACTCAATGCCATCGTGACGGAATACCATGGCAAGGGGGGCGGCTACTACATTAACCGCAAGCACTGCAACGAACCGGGCGAACCCAGCGGAGCGGGTTACGGAGACGACTCAGTGGAAGGGTGCTACAACTACGTGCCTGTCCAGGGAGAATATACGCAGGAGGAACTCGCACGTATCAAGGGGGTACAGGCTACCTTCTGGACAGAACACGTGGGCAGCAACGAATACCTGGAGTACCTGGCCCTGCCCCGTCTCATCTGTGTGGCTGAGGCTGGCTGGACCAGCCAGGACAAAAAGGACTGGAAGAACTTCCGCCAGCGTCTTACCTCCCACACCAAGTATCTCGATGCCAAGGGCTTCGTATATGCCCGTCACTGGATGGAGAACTACATTCCCCGGAAATGAGAACAAAAGGTGGGAACTTTAGGTTTGTTCCAATAATTACAATTCTCTGAGGAATTACCTTAAAACGGAAGGGGCTGCTCATGCGAGCGGCCACTTCTGTCCTTTGCCTGCCGTAAACCTTCCCCACTCTATCGCGTGTGCAGGGCAGTGGTGATAACAGCGGAGACAACCTGTACAGTCCTGGTGCAACCAGACGGGGTGGTCTCCCTGCATTTCTATGTCATGGGTGGGACAACTACGGGCACACAAGCCGCAGTGGATGCAAGCCTCCGTGGTGCGAAAATAGCGGTCGGTCACCAGGAAGGCATTGAAGAGAGGCCCAAGCATGTAGGTCTTCATCCATGCCATGCAGCCCCGTGTGAGCTCTTGGCAGGACTCTCTGTTCCTGACCCTGAGGGCGATGTCTTCCAGTCGTGCCAGGGTGTCCCTGACCTTCCCTTCGGCCACCTCGGGACTATCCACATCGAAACCAGGCAGGCAGACGTAGGTATTGGGCATCTGGACGGAGAAGGCGGAATCGGCCTCGCGGTGCAACACACGGGCCATGCGCCGGTCGGCATACCCCATGTCATCGCCACAGGTCATGAGGAGCCACACATAGCGACGGCCCACCTGCAGGGAGGACAGAAAGCGGTTCACCAGACGGGGTACACCCCAGGCATAGACAGGGAATACGATGCCCAGTGACTCCCCTTCATCGAGATGGGGGTGGAGGCCACACGCCATATCCTGGGCACGCTCACCGAGCAGGACGGCCATGCGCTCTGCCACCATGCGGCTGTTGCCTGTTCCTGAGAAAAAGAGTATCATGCCACCCAGAGGATGTAGCCCAGTGAGACGACGCTGATGACAATCCACAATGATACGCCCTGGATTAGGGGACGTATGCCCACAGCCTTGAGGGTCTTACGGGTGAGACCGGCTCCAATGAAGAAGAGGGAGAGGGTGATGAGGTGCTTGGCCAACTGGTTGATGCCACCGCACACGCTCTTGCCCACTGAGGCAGCCTCCTCACCAATGAGGTCGGCATTGCTCAGCACGTAGGTGTGAAGCAGGATGGCAAGCACGAACCACACGATGAACATGGGAACGGTCTTGTACCAGGGCTTACCTCCCATGGTACTCTGTCCTTCACCACGGAAAAAGAAGGGGGTGATGAGGGCCAGGACCACGATCCACAGGGCACGGGTGAGCTTGATGGTGGTAGCCACGTCAAGGGCTGAGACTCCCTCGCTGGCCAGCATGTCGGGATGCAGCTGGTCGTAGGCCGAACCGGCTCCCACCACCGAACTTGTATCGTGGATGGCAATGGCCGCCCACATGCCGAACTGCTTCATCGTCATGCCGATGAGGTCACCGATGTAGGGGAAGATGAAGAGAGCCACGGCATTCAGTACAAAGACCACACCAAGGGAAACGGACATGGCATCGCTCTTGGCATGGATGGCAGAACCCGTGGCAGCAATGGCTGAACCACCGCAGATGGCGGTACCCGCAGAGATGAGATAACTGGTCTGTGACTCCACACGGAGCAGTTTGCGGCCTATCAGGTAACCTATCAGCAGGGTACCGAAGACGCTGGCTATGGTGAAGAGCATACCTTCCTTACCGGAGGCAATGGCCTCGTTGACATTCATGCCGAAACCCAGTCCGATGACGGAGTACTGCAGCATCTTCTTGGACATCAGCTTGGTGAACGTCTCGTAGGTAGCCCCGAATGCCAGGGCAAAGAGAATACCCAGCAGCAGGGCACAGGGCGATGATACCCAGGTGCCTATCCACGACCAACTGCCGAGGTCGAGTCCGAACTGCTTGACAAAAAACTCCGTCAGCAGGGACACTGTGAGGAGGGTGACGATGACGATGTAGATGATTTTTTTCATACGCTTGACTGTTAATTATGGATGCCTGTCAGTCCATTTTGAGCCAGGACATCAGTTTTCGGGTGCAAAATTACACATTTCCAGGGAAATATCAACAACTGACTACCGTTTTTTGAAACAAGGAGACAAAAAAAGACGGCCCAAGAGCCGTCTTCATATTATTCTTTACGTGTTTTGGCACATTTTCTTCAAACAGTGCTGTCATGCCACGGGATTGGCCTCCTTTTGAGAGAAGATGTACGTCAGTGCGATGCGGTTGGCCTTCTGCGTGTAACGCTTGGCATGGTGCAGGTCGGTCATGATGCTCATGGCCTCAGCCCTTACCTCGCGTGCATCCTTCAGTTCCTTGCGGGCCTTCTGCTTGGCTTCCTTCATGTCTTTGCGGGCATCCTTCAGTTCCTCACGCGCCTTGGCCATTTCCTCACGGGCCTTCTTCATGGCCTTCTCTGCCTTGGCCATCTCCTTCTTGGCATTCTTCACGGCCTTCTCATATTCCTTGACCTGCTTCTTGCTCATCTTGGCCTTCATCTCATCGGTGAGTTCAATGACCTTGAACTCCTTGTCACGACAGGGCATCTGACCAGGGCGGGCTGCCATCATGCCGGGACGGGGGGCCATGGGACGGTTCAGACCATATCGGGGAGCACCTCCACGCAACGTGCCTCTCTGCACGTGGCTCATGCGGCCCTTCTGGCCGAGGTTGGCCTTGGGCCCCTTCTGGCCCTTCATGCCCTTCTGCCCCTTCATGCCCTTCTGGCACTTGTGAGTACAGTTAGCGCAGTCCTTGTTGCACTTCCTGTCGTCCTGCTTCCTGTCACACTCCTTCTTGTC
>CALZGT010000221.1 GCA_945787235.1 uncultured Prevotellaceae bacterium | reverse complement strand
AGAAAGGCTTGATAGGGCTGCTTCATAGTCAAACTGTTTCTTTACCTCCTGAAGAGCCTGAGCAACGAAGGGGATGTTGTTAAGCTGCTCCAGATACTTGGCTCCATCAACACCCATGCAGGCCCACACGATAGGGTTCTCTGTACCTACCTCGATGAGATCGCCCTTGATCTTAGGACAACCTGCCTGCATCTGGAGGAGCTTCTCCTCGGCATCATCGGTAGTGGGGAATATGTCGGCGGTGATACCGGCACGCTCATCCTGGATGTCGAGGGCCACGAGGAGGTTGGCATCGGGTACGAACATCGTGACGAGGGAGAGCATGTTGGCCTGACTGGCAGGTATGCCGCCGGCAGCGGCCAACTGGGGCATGGCTCCTGTGGCTGACTTCATGTCAATGTTTACGGACATGGGCTTCTCAGCATCGGCCAACTGCTTGTAGAGGTCTGTGTCGAGGACGCTTTCACCGGAGCCCTGCTCCATGAGGGTGATGGCATCGGCGTGGGTTACTACAGCCTTGCTGTCAGCCAGCAGCAGCAGTTTCTCGTCGTTGAAGCAGAGCACGGGTTCCATCTTGCTCTGAGGGTTGTCCTCTACGTAATAGTAACCCTCGGCTTCCTGTACCTGTTCATCGATCTTGATTTCGTTCTCAAGGAAGGTCTTGAAAGCTGCGGCATCGGTCATCTTGGCCACCATACCCATCTGTCCCTTCTGGGTGATGAAGAAATAGAAGGGGGCTTCGATGTCGAGGCCGGACTCCTTGACCAGGTCGAACTTCTCCACAACCTTCTGGGGGGCATTGAAGCGCTCCAGGAGTTTCTCAACGCTGAGGTCGTTCTGCTCCAGGAGTTCATTGGGGGCTACACGTCCCAAGACGCAGGCATCCTGGGGTATGGCACTGCAGTAGGAATCGCCCTTGCTGCATGAGGCTAACACGAAGACGCCCACGAGGGTGAGGAGCGTCAGGAGAGAGTGTCTCAGATGAATCTTCTTCATAGGTTTTAATTTTAAATAAGGTTAGTAAATGGGCTTCAGGGAAGCCTTGAGTTGCATGATGTGTACGGCAGCAAGGGCAGCTGTCTCGGTACGGAGACGGCTTTCACCCAGCGTGACGCTCCGGTAGCCGTGGGCCTGGGCCAGACGAACCTCCTCGACGCTGAAGTCACCCTCAGGACCGATGAGGACGGTACAGTCCTGCACTCCGTCGCAGGCGGTCATGAGGTGGGGTTTGGCCTGGGCTTCGCATGCGGTCATGAGGTGGGGTTTGGCCTGGGCTTCGCAGGACGGGGTTGAGGACTCGCCGTCAATGTCCTGCTGGGAATAGCAGTGGCAGATGAACTTCTGTCCCTCGCGGGGAGCTGTGACGAACTGCTGGAAGGATGTCATGGGGCAGACCTCGGGTTTCCAGGCCTTGTGGCTCTGTTTCATGGCACTCACCACAATCTTATCCACCCGCTCCGTCTTCAGCACATGGCGTTCGCTGAACTGGCAGTCGAGGAAGGACAGTTCATCGACGCCTATCTCCGTGGCCTTCTCGGCCATCCACTCCACGCGGTCGTTGAGTTTCGTGGGGGCCATGGCCAGGGTGAGACGGGGCTTCCAGGCTCTGTGCTGTGGCATCTCCTCGAGGATGCGGTAGAGGCACTTGTGCGAGGTGGCAGCGGTTATCTCGGCACGGTAGAAGGTGCCCTTGCCGTCCATGAGGTGGAGCTCATCCCCCACCCCAAGCCGCAGGACACGCACCACGTGCTGGGTCTCTTCCTGTGGCAGTTGGCCGCTGAGTTCGGGGTCGTAGAAGTATCGCAGTTCCTTGGCCATATTCGATTATTGTTTTTTCGGTTCCTTGAACAGTAACATGAAGAGGACAGCTACCACCAGGGCATAGCCGGCGAAGATGTACCAGCAAGTGGCCCATCCGTCTGGCGTCTTGCCAAGCAGGAATCCGTCTTCTGTCCACTCGCAGTAGTGGTTGACGATGGCACCGGCAGAGAGGGTTCCGATGGTGGCTCCCAGACCGTTGGTCATCAGCATGAAGAGACCCTGGCCGGAAGAGCGTACCTCGGGCGCGCAGATCTGATCGACATACAGACCGCCACTGACATTAAAGAAATCGAAGGCCACACCATAGACAAGACAGCTGAAGATGAAGAGGATGACGCTGGGGTAGTCGGGAGAACCGAGTCCGAAGAATCCGAAACGGAACACCCAGGCGAACATGGCGATGAGCATGACGACCTTGATGCCGAAGCGTTTCAGGAAGAAGGGGATGAGCAGGATGCACAGGGCTTCTGCTACCTGCGAGAGGCTCACGAGCATCGTAGCGTTGTTGGCACCGAAAGTATCTGCCATCTCTGGAATGGCCTTGAAAGAGGTGATGTAGGGAGTCGCGAAGCTGTTGGTGACCTGCAGGGACATGCCCAGCATGGCACTGAAGAGGAAGAACAGCGCCGTCTGCCTGTTCTTGAAGAGACGGAACGCATCGAGCCCCAAGCTCGCTGCCAGTGACTTTTGCTTCGTGCGGCTGGCCTCCCTTTCCTGGGCATTGCGGCCACCCTCCCCCTTCTGTTTGGTGCGGCTGGCTGATGGCAAGTCGTTTCTTGCCTTCTCCTTCACCAGCGGGCAGGCGGGCAAGCTGAGAGCGTAGAGGAAGAGACAGACGCTGAGCATGCCCGACACTACAAACTGCATGTGCGTATATTGGAACTTCTCTGGGTCATCAGCCAGCGTGAATCCGAACCCTTCGCTCGTCGTGGCGCAGTTGACAAACCACATCGTAGCGATGAATCCCACGGTGCCCAGCGTGCGGATAGGCGGAAAAGCCTTCACCGTGTCCTTGCCATGGTTCTTCAGTATGGTGAAAGCCACGGAGTTAGAGAGTGCCAGCGTAGGCATATAGAACGCTACGCTGAGCGTATATACCGCGATGAACAGGCCCTTTTCGGGGTTGTCAGAGCTGGCTCCGAGATAGCCCAGGGCGAGCATGGCGCCACCGGCAATGAGGTGGCATATTCCGAGCATCCGCTGTGGCTGGATGAGTTTGTCGGCCATCATGCCGATGAGTGCGGGCATAAAGATGGACACGATACCCTGGATGGCATAGAACCAGGATATCTCAGCCCCCATCCCGGCGCGCCCCAGGAAATTGCCCATACAGGTGAGGTAAGCGCCCCAAACAGCAAACTCAAGAAAGTTGAGCACCGTAAGTCTTTGTGTGATATTCATGAGAGGTTTATTTTATTGCGTGATTAACTAGATTGACTAGAATGACTAGATTAACTAGATTAACTAGATTAACTAGAAAAACTAGAATGACTAGATTGACTAGCCCTACTATGCACTATGCCCTACTCCACATACAAGACCAATCCCTTAAGATATTCTCCCTCAGGATGATAGATGTTGACGGGGTGGTCGGCGGGTTGGTGCAGTTGGTGCAGGATGCGTACCTTGCGCCTTGCTATGGCCGCTGCGGTGAACACC
>CALZGT010000220.1 GCA_945787235.1 uncultured Prevotellaceae bacterium | reverse complement strand
TCACCACGCAGAAAAGAAGCCAAAAGCGTTTATTTTACCCCAAGTATGCGTATTATGTCCGAAAAAAACACTATCTTTGCAGCAGAAACACTCAAAAGCATAAAATAGTATGAAAGAACTGGAGTTGAAGTATGGTTGCAACCCCAACCAGAAACCTTCCCGCATTTACATGGAAGAGGGAGAACTGCCCCTCGAAGTACTGAACGGCCGTCCCGGCTACATCAATTTCCTCGATGCCCTGAACAGCTGGCAGCTTGTCAAGGAACTGAAGGAGGCTACGGGTCTGCCCGCAGCAGCCAGCTTCAAGCATGTCTCGCCTGCCGGAGCGGCCGTGGGACTGCCCCTGAGCGACACGCTGAAGAAGATTTATTTCGTGGACGACGCTCCCCTGCCCCTCACTCCCATTGCCTCGGCCTATGCCCGTGCCCGCGGTGCTGACCGCATGAGCAGTTACGGTGACTTCATTGCCCTGAGCGACGAATGCGACGAGGCCACCGCACGCCTCATCAACAGGGAGGTGAGCGACGGAGTCATCGCCCCCGGCTACACGCCCGAAGCCCTGGAGGTGCTGAAGGCCAAGCGCAAGGGCACCTACAACGTCATCAAGATAGACCCCACCTACCGCCCCGCCCCCATCGAGCACAAGCAGTGCTTCGGCATCACCTTCGAGCAGGGACGCAACGAAATCAACCTGGCCGATGATGCGCTCTTTGAGAACATCCCCACGCAGAACAAGACCTTCACGGCTGAAGCCAAGCGTGACCTCATCATCGCACTCATTACCCTCAAATACACTCAGTCCAACTCTGTGTGCTACGTCAAGGACGGACAGGCCATCGGCATCGGAGCCGGTCAGCAGAGCCGCATCCACTGTACGAGACTGGCGGGTCAGAAGGCCGACATCTGGTGGTTGCGCCAGCATCCCAAGGTGATGTCTCTGCCCTTCGTGCCCGGCATACGCCGTGCTGACCGTGACAACACCATCGACATCTACATCGGTCCGGAGCATGACGACGTGCTGCGCGAAGGCGAATGGCAGAAGTTCTTCACGGAGAAGCCGGAGGTGCTGACGGAGGAAGAGAAGGCTGCGTGGATAGCAAAGAACACGGAGGTGAGCCTGGGAAGCGATGCCTTCTTCCCCTTTGGCGACAACATCGAGCGTGCCCACAAGAGTGGCGTACAGTATGTGGCACAGGCCGGAGGGTCGGTACGCGATGACCATGTCATCGAGACCTGCGACAAGTACGGCATTGCCATGGCATTCACCGGCGTGCGCCTGTTCCATCATTGATTAACCCCTACATTCATATTGACAATTGTTGAGGATTATGTTCGGAGGCGATGACATCGATGCCGTCATCATGGGCGGAATCACCTTCAAGGGTGGCGGCAAAGGCGGTCCCAGGAAGGAAGAGGGCAAGGTGAAGACCAAGGCCCGCAAGAAACAGTATATCACCGGGGCTCACGGCAGCGGATCGGCCAAGATGAAGGCTGAGATACGGCGCAAGCGGGCCAACAGGCATAAATAAAGGTATGGAAACTCCCGAGACACACAAGTGCCTGGGCTGCGGAAAGGAATATCAGGGCAACTACTGCCCGAACTGCGGACAGTCACACCGCGTAGGCCGTCTCACCACAAAGCGGCTGCTCACGGAGACATTACCAGACATCCTGAACATGGAAACCCAGTTCGGAAGGACATGCATAGCCCTGTTCCGCCGACCGGGGCAGATGATTATGGACTACATACGGGGCAACCGGGTGCAATACCACAAACCCATTCCCATGCTCTTCGTCCTGGCTTCTGCCCTTATTGTCATTTCGCACCTCTGTCAGGTGGATACGGTGCATGTCTTCCATCCGGAGATATACCGCCTGAACCTCTCGGGTCGTGAGGTGGTATGGTGTAACGAAGGCAGTTTCCTCGACACCCTGATACGCCTGCTCCACAGCATCTATTGGAACGAGGCCTGGAGCACACTGGTATCCATCACGCTCTTTGCATGGCCCCTGAAGCATGTTTTCCGCAAGACGGAAGTGGGCCGTTCGCTCAACCTTGCCGAGTGCTTCTTCATCATGCTGTTCCTCAACTGCCAGAGCCTCATCGTCAAGATTCTGCAGATTCCCCTCAACTATGTATGTTCCTTCAGCGAGTTCACCTCAGGTATCTTCGATGACGGAAACATCGACCTCATCTGTGCCATCCTGTGGTTGTGGAGCTTCATGCAGATATTCGGCACCAGCCGGAAGCGCACCCTGTGGAACTATATCAAGGCAAACATACTCATGTACCTCCTCATCATCCTCCTCATTCTCGTAGGAGGAGGGCTTGTGGCGGCCTTCGGTGTAAACTGGAATGGCGAACAGGGTGTCTCCACCTATTTTCAGCGAGTTTCCTCCACTCCAGCCGACAGTCTCATTAACAATCTCGACAGCCTCATCAATGAACAATGAACAACAATGGGCTGCGCAATGTTACACCGCGCAGCCCATTACTAATTGTCAATTGTCAACTGTCAATCTGGGGAGGTTCAGAACCCGAACTTCTCCAGTTTCAGCAGGCCGCACGCCCGTATCTGATCAACACACTCTGTGAACTCGGGAGTAACGGAATGCTTGTCCAGGGCCTCCTGACTCTGCCAAGTCTCGCAGATCATGAAGACATCCTTGCGCGTGGCACTCTCAAAGACATCGTAGGCCACGCATCCCTCATGCTGCTGACTCTTGGCCGTGAGCAGCATGGCAGCCTCCAGGGCTTCGTTGTATTTGCCAGGCTTAGCCTGGAAGAAACAATTCAATCGTATCATAGCGTTTCTCTTTTTTTATGATTATCAGAAATAGTAAGAAAGGGTTATCTTGTGGGTTGAGTTCTTCAGTTTCTCGCTCAGCTTCAGGGGATTGACATCTTTAACAGAGAGTTCGGCAGTGTTGCCGATACCCACGTTGTAGGTATAGCCCACCTGATAGTGCTTGAAGAGACGGACGTTGAGTCCAGCATTCCAGCTGAACAGGGAGTTCTTCAGGTCATACTTATAATCCAGAATCTTGGAATCGCCGAGACTGAAGGCTATCTGGGGACCGGTGGAGATGAATATCTTGGCAAAGCTGCCCAGGCCAAAACCAGCGTTCACATTGAGGGGAACATCCACATAGCGGAGCGTAGAGGAAGGTTTGGTAAGATTACCATTCTCATCCACACCTTCCATGGCCACCTTGTAGGTGTCGTAGAGGGCAGAAATCTCAAGGCCCAACCAACCCAGAGGCAGGGTGAACTCCAGGGTGGGACCGACATGGAAGCCGGCACGGTTGGAGCCGTCGAAGACGCTGGAATTGAGTCTTACGGAAGATACGTTGAGACCACCTTTGAGACCAAACTTGAACTGGGCCTGTGCCGTGGTGAAGCAGCAGGCAAGGCATACTGCCATTGCAATGAGAATACGTTTCATAATTCACTTTTTTTGTTTGAATACTAATTAGGGTCTGCTGAATTAATTTCCAGCCACAGACAGAGGGTAGCAGACGTAA
>CALZGT010000219.1 GCA_945787235.1 uncultured Prevotellaceae bacterium | reverse complement strand
CCCCAACACCGCCGAGGTGGCTTACCACGGCATGATGGACGGCATCCGCCAGCACTGTGTGGAACAGGGCAAACCGCTTTCCATGGTGCGTGCTGAAAAGGTGGTGTGGAAGGACATCAAACTGCGTACTTTCATCACCGAGGGAGGGAGCCGCAACAATCTGGCCGCTCATGTCTATGACGTGACCTTCGGCACCGTGGAACCTGGGGTGGACAACCTCGTGGTCATCGATGACAGCATCGTCAGGGGCACTACCCTCCGCGAGAGCATCATCAAGATTCTCGACCGCCTGCACCCCCGCAAGATTGTCATTGTCAGCTCTGCCCCCCAGATTCGTTATCCGGACTTCTACGGCATCGACATGAGCCGCATGGGTGAGTTCATCGCTTTCCAGGCGGCTGTGTCTCTCATCAGCAAGAGGGGCATGACCTCCCTTCTCGATGTGGTATATCAGGCATGTAAAGCCAAGGGGAAAGTGAAGGAAGTGCATCAGCCCCCAGTCATGGGTAATCCGGTGCGTCTCATCTACGAACCCTTCACGGCTGAGGAACTCAACGCGGAGATGGTCTGCCTGCTCCGTCCCAAGGGAGTGGATACCCCCATCGAACTCATCTTCCAGAGTCTGGAGGGCCTGCATGAGGCCATCCCTCACCATCCGGGTGACTGGTACTTTTCGGGGCACTACCCCACCCCTGGAGGCGAGAGACTGTGCAGGCAGTCTTACATAGACTGGTACGAGCACGCCTATCCCCAGGACTCCCCTCTCCCCCTTTCATCAGAACAATAACATCCAACAATCATCATGGCAAAATACATTTTCGTAACAGGCGGTGTGGTTTCCTCGCTGGGCAAGGGAATCATCTCTGCCTCCATAGGCAAGCTGCTGCAGGCACGCGGCTACAAGATTACCATCCAGAAGTTCGACCCCTACATCAACATCGACCCCGGCACACTCAATCCCTACGAGCACGGTGAGTGCTACGTCACCGTCGATGGCATGGAGACAGACCTTGACCTGGGTCACTACGAGCGCTTCACGGGCATACAGACTACCCGTGCCAACAGCATGACCACGGGGCGTATCTACAAGTCGGTCATCGACAAGGAACGCCGAGGCGACTATCTGGGCAAGACCATACAGGTGGTGCCGCACATCACCGACGAGATCAAGAACAACGTGAAACTCCTGGGCGAGACGGGACAGTATGACTTCGTCATCACGGAGATTGGTGGCACCATTGGCGACATCGAGAGTGCCCCTTTCCTCGAAGCCATCCGCCAGCTGAAATGGGAACTGGGAAGGGATGCCGTCAGCGTGCATCTCACCTACGTGCCTTATCTCAGGGCCGCAGGAGAACTCAAGACGAAACCCACCCAACATTCCGTCAAGGAGATGCTGAGCTATGGCATTCAGCCGGATGTACTCGTACTACGTACCGAGAAGCACCTGGATGACCACATGCGCATGAAGGTGGCCGGATTCTGCAACGTGGACCTGGAGTGTGTCATTCAGAGCGAAGACCTGCCAAGCATCTACGAGGTACCTGTCAACATGCAGCGGCAGGGACTGGACAGTGCCATCCTGCGCAAGATGGGCATTCCCGTGGGCGAGACGCCCAAACTGGGGCCCTGGCACAACTTCCTCAACCTGCGTGGGGCGGCCACCCAGGAGGTACGCATCGGTCTGGTGGGCAAGTATGACCTCCAGGATGCCTACAAGAGCATCAGCGAGAGTCTCTCACATGCCGCCACCTACAATCACCGCAAGGTGAACATCACCTTCATCAACTCTGAATTCCTCACCCGAGAGAACCTTGAGGAGAAACTCTCCCGGCAGGATGGTCTCGTCATCTGTCCCGGATTCGGACAGCGAGGCACCGAGGGCAAGATTCTGGCTGTGGAATATGCGCGTAGGCACGATGTACCTTGTCTGGGCATCTGCCTGGGCATGCAGATGATGGTCATCGAGTTTGCCCGCAACGTCCTGGGCTATCAGGATGCCAACAGCAGCGAGATGGACAGCACGACACCCCACAACGTCATCGACATGATGGCCGACCAGAAGGCCATCTCCAACCTCGGGGGCACCATGCGTCTGGGAGCCTATGAGTGTCAGCTGGCTCCGGACTCACACATCGCTTCCATCTACGGCAGCAACCTGGTGAGCGAGCGTCATCGCCACCGCTATGAGTTCAACAGTTCCTACCTGGAGGAATTCGAGGCCAAGGGCATGAAATGCGTGGGCAGGAATCCCGAGACGGGACTGGTGGAGATCGTGGAACTGCCTCATCTGCGTTGGTTCATAGGCACCCAGTTCCATCCTGAGTACCAGAGCACCGTCCTGCATCCGCACCCTCTCTTCATGTCGTTCATCAAGGCGGCCATACAAGAATCCTAAACCACAACACCTCACACATTGACTTATGATAAAATTCACCAAAATGCAGGGTCTGGGCAATGACTACATCTACGTCAACACCGACCTCTACCCTATCGAGAATCCAGAGCAGTTCTCCATACGCTGGAGCCAATACCACACGGGCATTGGTTCGGATGGCCTCATCCTCATCAGCCGCAGCGAGGTGGCCGACTTCATGATGCGCATCTTCAATGCCGATGGCACCGAAGC
Source organism: uncultured Prevotellaceae bacterium (assembly GCA_945787235.1). Lineage (GTDB taxonomy): Bacteria > Bacteroidota > Bacteroidia > Bacteroidales > Bacteroidaceae > Physcousia. The sequence continues at coordinate 916 of CALZGT010000219.1, read as the reverse complement.
CATGATGTGCGGCAACGGTTCCCGCTGTGTGGGCAAGTATGTCTATGACCACCACCTCACGGACAAGACGGAGATAGACCTCGACACACTCTCGGGCATCAAGCACATCACGCTGCATCCCGATGCCTCCGGGGAGGTACACCGTGCCACCGTTGATATGGGCCAGCCTCGCCTCTCCCATCCGCAGCAGGTAGCCACTCCCTCGGGCAGTCTGGAGGGGCATCCCATCACCATTGAGGTGGAGGAGAACGGAAAGACCGTCCGCAAGGAGTTCCAGGGCACCTACGTCTGCATGGGCAATCCGCACGTGGTCATCTTCGTAGATGACATCAGTCAGGTACCTGTGGAGAAGTATGGTCCTCTCATCGAATTCCACCCACTCTTCCCACAGCGCACCAACGTGGAGTTTGTGGAGGTGCAGGCGGACAGTGTCCTGCGCATGAGGGTATGGGAAAGGGGCTCGGGCATCACCCAAGCCTGCGGCACAGGAGCCTGTGCCACGGCAGTGGCAGCCTTCCTGACGGGACGTGCCGACCGCTTCAGCACCGTCCGTATGGATGGGGGTGACCTCGAAATCACCTACGATAAAACGGACAGCCACATCCTCATGACGGGTCCCGCCGAAACCACCTTTGAAGGAGAACTCCAGTGAACAGAAATTGGCCAGGGACTGCCCCCAATCCCGAGGATTTTCCTTATCTTTGCACCCGCAAACTATCCAACTTCAACAATATCAGCAAATACATACAAGCCATGTACAACCAGCATTTCCTGCAACTGCAGAGCAGTTATCTCTTTTCCGACATCGCCAGGAAGGTCAAGACCTTCAAAGCCGAAAACCCTGGGCAGCACGTCATCAGCCTGGGCATAGGTGATGTGACGCAACCCCTCCCCCAGGCCTGCATCGAGGCCATGC
>CALZGT010000218.1 GCA_945787235.1 uncultured Prevotellaceae bacterium | reverse complement strand
CACGGGCGAGTTCGGTGGCCTCTATATTATATATAATGTGTGCGCCCTGCTTCTGCAACTGTGCGATGTGTTTCCTGAGAGGCTTCGTCAGGATGACATCAGGCGAGGGCAACACCAGACCACGGTAGCGGGTACCGGCTGCGGTCTGCAGCATACCGTCGGTGAAGGTCGTGGTGAGGAGCAGCTGTTCGGAGATGTAGTCGCAGTCATAGCCCAGGGAATCGAGGCGCAGGATGGAGGCAATGAAGCCAGGAGCCTTCTTGCCCATGGAATGTATGTCGAACTGCATGAGCCGCTTGTCGGTGTGGTGCTGCCACATGTCGCGCACGGGCAGGAGCACCAGGAAGTCATTGTCGGGCTGTCCCCGCTGCAGGCGCGTCTGGCAGAAGGTGATGTAGTCGGTGAGGGCCGTGGCATCGCGCCAGAGGGTATTGGTGGGCGACATATCCACGGAGGCATAAAAACGCCAGCCCGGCCAGGGGGCTTCCTGGGGGGAGTAGCAGGCGCCATGGAAGAACATCCTGTTGACCCCGGCACAGAACATGAGGTCGAGGTCGGGCTTCATCTGGGACAGGGAGGTACGGAAATGCTCGGTGAGCCAGGTGAAGGTCTCGCTCGAAGCATAGGGTTTGCCCATGACATGGGCGGCAGAGGCGGCATACTTGAGCATGGAGAGGTCGGAGTCGTTCTTCTTCGTCTTGCCGGGGTCGGTGCGGAGGCCGCGTATGCCCAGTTCGGAGAGTCCGAAGCCCTCTATCTCGGGCACATCGACGGCGGCATAGACATCGATGAGGTTGGCCGGAGAACCGTGGGCCTGGTTGCGCACCTGCACACCGTGGCGGTGGCACCAGCTGACCCACTGACGGGTGAAGTTCTGGAGAAGCAGGTCGGAGAGCGTCTCGCGGTAGTCACTCATCACCTTGGGGTCACCCTCGGCAAACTCGCGCAGCTTGTCCAGGAGGTCGTAGCCGCGGCGGACCTTGAACTCGTCCAGGAGCGAAGGAGTCCAGTCGGCCTCATAGACCTCGTAAGAGTCATTGAAGAAGGTGGCGGGCCAGGGGGTGCCTTTCTCCAGGAAGGCGCGCTCGATGCGCTGGAGGTAGTGGGCCACGGCAGTGGAGTCGAAGTGATCAATGACGAAGCCCTCACCTCCGGGGGCGGCACGCTTCACCTTCTGGCGGGTGCGGTCAAGGTAGAGGGAGATGACGCGTACACGGCCACGTCCGGCACGGTAGGTGCGGCGGGCTATAAGGGGTAGAGACTGCCTGCCTTTCACATCGGGCAGGGCGGACGGGAGAATGGACAGGCTGTCACGGGAGAGGGTCTCATCGACCATCCTGAGGCGGCAGGCGGCCTCCTCAAGGGGTACGTCGGGGCCACCGAACGGCCAGCCCGTGCCACAGTTCATATCAACCTGGATGCCCAGCCGCTGTCCTTCCTGCAGGCAACAGCGGAGCATCTGCATCCAACGGGGTGAGAGGAAATTTATGTCGTGGGCTTCATTGCCCTGCACGCCGTAGATGGGGGTGATCTCCACCGTACGGATGCCACGGCTGGCAAACTGCTCCATGTTATAGCGGATGCCTTCCTCGGTGACGGCAGAACCCAACCACCACCAGCGGACACCAGGGGCAGAGGACAAGGCACTGCGGTCGGCAGAGGAGGCCTTGGCGGGCGGGGCGGTCTGCTGCCACAGGCGGTAGTACTCGGTGGCTCCCAGGAGGAAGCACCCCACGCCATAGTCCTCGAAGTCAGGCAGACGGGTGAAGGTGACGGGCTGGGAGTCGCTGGGCTGCTTGCCCGTGCCCTGTTGCCACCCCAGGAAACCGTCGGGATGTACGCTGGAGGCCATGGCCTTCCAGGCGCGTTCCATCACGGGCAGGTATCTGTCGCGAGGCAGGTAACCCTTGCGCACGCCCCACGCCATGCCGTAGAGGAAGAGGCTGGTGCCCGTGACCTCAGGACCGCCAAAGTCGGTGGGGTCAGCCAAGGAGCAGTTCCAGAAACCATCCTCGCGCTGCAGGGGAAGGAGTCCTTCGAGCAGGGAGATGAGGTCGGCCTTGTAGTCCTCGTAATGAGGTTCGGTGGGTTGCATCTCGTCCATGACACGCACCAGGGCGGCCACCACCCAGCCGTCGCCACGGCTCCAGTAGCAGTCCTTGCCACCGGGCGTGCGGTAGGGAGGATTGAAGTCGCGGTCGCGCCACCAGAGTCCGTCAGCGGGATTGCGGAGGCCGCCGTCCTGCTCGTTGCGGGCGTAGGCATACATGCTCCATGCCTTCTCGGCATAGCGGGCATCCCCCGTCTCGCGGGCGAGCTTCTGCAGGACGGGCATCCCCATCTGTATGGCATCTATCCACCACCAGTCGGCATCGCTCTCACGTCCACGGGCCAGGGTGTTGTCCATGCACTCGCGCACATACTGCAGGGTGGCTCCCTCGGCCCCGAGGCGCAGCATGTCGATGTAGGTCTGGGCACAGCAGTAGTCATCGGCATCGTGGGTGGTGACACCGTTGCGGGGTGTCCAGCGGTGGGCACGGCACCAGCGGAGGGTATAGTCGAAATAACGGGACTGGGGCTGGAGGGCATGCAGGGCCATGAGTCCCTCGTAATAGACGGCACGGGTCCACAGCGAACTGGGACGCACCTTGTTGCGGACGTAGGTGTCCTTGGCGGGGTCGGGCCAGAGACGCATGAACCAGTCATTGACACTCACGGCCTTCTGCAGGATGTCGGCAGGCGCAGTCTGGGCCCGCAGGAGACTACAGCAGAAGAGGGCGAGGAAAAAGGAGAGAATGCTTCTTTTCATCGTATCATGATATTAAATTTTCGAATGCAGGGGTTTTCCCGGAAGGATTCCGACACAAAGTTACAAAAAAATGGGGAAGAAAGAAGGAGGTTGGGCGTTTTTTGGGGGGAAACTTTGCAGAAACAAGGAAAAATGGCTAATTTTGCGACAAAATAACGGCCATATACTATATAAGATGAGTGATTCACGAGATTTCAATTTATCACAGACTGACACACGGAACATAGACCCACGACATATACGGATAGAGGACTATGACTATCCCCTGCCCGACGAACGCATTGCCAAGTTTCCGCTGAAGGAACGCGACAGCAGCAAGCTGCTCGTCTATCAGGGGGGAAAGGTGTCGGAAAGCCATTTCCGTCACCTGCCCGAATTCCTGCCCGAAGGCGCGCTGATGGTCTTCAACAACACGAAGGTCATACAGGCCCGGCTCCGCTTCCGCAAGGGCGAGCACCAGGACGGTGCCCAGATAGAGATTTTCCTCCTCGAACCTTCCTTCCCCCTGGAATACCAGGAGAACTTTGCCACGAAGGGTAAGTGCAACTGGTACTGTCTGGTGGGCAACCAGAAGAAATGGAAGGGGGGACAGCTCTTCCAGGAACTGGAGGTGAACGGACAGCCTGTGCTGCTCTCGGCCTTCCGCCTGGGGGAACATGGCACGAGCCAGGAGATTCTCTTCGAATGGGACGGTGACGTGACATGGGCAGAAATACTCGATGCGGCAGGCGAACTGCCCATCCCTCCCTACCTGAACCGCAGGACGGAGGAGAGCGAC
>CALZGT010000217.1 GCA_945787235.1 uncultured Prevotellaceae bacterium | reverse complement strand
ATACCCCTTGGTATCAGGTTCCCTGTGGAAGGTCACGCCATCGAAGCGCACCCCATAGAGGGCATCCTGCAGACGAAGGGAGTCGCTGATGTCTATCTCGAAGTCATCGGGGTGCATGAAGAGCGCCGTCTGGTTCATGTTGAGGCTGAGCAGGCGGTCGAAGTCCGTGGCATCGTACTGCGGCATGTAGTATCCGATGCAGTCCAGGTCCATGTAGCAAGCGTAGTTTGCTTCGCCCATGTTGACATGGTAATAACCCTCCTCATCCACACCATCGATGTTGAAGGCATGACCTCCCAAGCCATAATTATGGGCTGTGAAGACGATGGGCCGTCCGCACTCCAGTTCGTGTCGAAGCAGACGATGCCAGGCAGGATTGGAGAAGAGTCCCCGCTGCACGAAATAGACCGTCTTGTAGTCAAAGGCATTGTAGAGCGTCTCGACGGCGCAGCTCAAGCGTGCCCCGCTGCTATGGGGGGTCCAGTTCATCTGTACGGCCACACCCAGGTAATAGGTAAGGTCGGCAATAGCCTTAGCCTGACGTTCGTTATATTGGCCCGGGACATAATTGGTGAGGATGTGGTCCCAGTCTATCTCCGTGCCGGGCAGGATGTCGGGTATGGTGTAGTGTTCCGTCTCCCATCCGTGCAAGGTGTCCTTGAGTGCGGCAGGATGCCTCCAGTAGCTCACCACCTGTTCGAGGGCAGTGGCCACACATCCCGTGACACAAGGTTCCTGGCTGAGCGTACCGTCCTCGTAACGGTAATAAGGACAGGAGAGGTTGTAGGGATGCTCCTGGTGACGGAGGCTTGACAAGAGAGGTGCAACTGCTTTTCCCTGGAGGCGTGTGGAGTGCAGGGGCGTAGCCCGTCGGGCCAGGGCATGACAGGCACGCAGGTAGTCCTTCAGCACCTCAGGCATGTCGTCAGTGATGACATTGGGGTCGAAGCGGTCGGTATAGAGCAGTACCTCACCACGGGAATCCACTATCTTGTGGCGGGCTCTTCGGGAGGCTGGCAGCAGAGGAGCCTCTTCCGTACGGGAAGCCGACACGCAAGTCTGGGCAGTGGGGCCAGCTGTCTCCTGTGCCTGGACAGGAATGGCGAGGAAGAGGGCGAGGATGAGGATGAGGTTAAGGAAAGAGAGAGGTCTGTTCATGCAGTAATGTAGTGGGCTTTGTCAGTTTGACATAAGGCAGTCTCTGTTTTGAGAGAAAGCAACTTCTATATTGGCAGAAGGCAGTTATTATCAGTGATGAAGGGATAAAAGCAGAGGGTGCGCCATCTTTCCGGCACACCCTCCATCTGTATTGCTGTTATCCGCCGAAGTTATCGAAGCGGATCATGTCGTCTTCTACGCCGAGGCTATGCAGCAGGTCGAGCACAGTCTTGGCCATCATGGGAGGACCGCAGAGGTAGTACTCGCAATCCTCGGGAGCCTCGTGCTGCTTGAGGTAGGTGTCGCCCATCACGGGAGCTACGAAGCCAGCCGTGTATTTGATGCCGGCAGCATCGGCCTTGGGGTCGGGACGGTCGAGCGCGAGGTGGAAGTGGAAGTTGGGGAAATCCTTCTCCAGCTGCAGGAAGTCATCGAGGAAGGGAATCTCCTCCAGGGCGCGTGCACCATAGAAGTAGTGCATGGGACGCTTGCGGTCCTCGTCCTTGATGCCGTGACCCTTGAGCATGTGCATGATCTGCGCACGCAGGGGAGCCATACCGGCACCACCACCTACCCATATCATCTCGCGACCCGTGCCGTACTCAGGACGGAACTCTCCGTAAGGACCACTCATGGTCACCTTGTCGCCGGGCTTCAGGCTGAAGATGTAAGAAGAGGCGATACCGGGGTTGACATCCATGAAGCCGGGACCCTGATCCTTGGGCTTGAAGGGAGGAGTAGCGATACGCACGTTGAGGGTGATGATGTCGCCCTCGTCGGGATAGTTGGCCATAGAGTAGGCACGGATGGTAGCCGTGGGATTCTGGCACTTGAGGCCGAAGAGGCCGAACTTCTCCCATGCGGGCAGGTAAGTATCGCCGATGAGACTCTTGTCGAAGTCCTTGTCGTAGTCGATGCAGTCGAAGGCAGGAATCTTGATCTGAGCGTAGGAACCCGGTTCGAAGTCCATGTGCTCGCCGGGAGGCAGAGCCACCTTGTACTCCTTGATGAAGGTAGCCACGTTGCGGTTGCCGATAACGGTACACTCCCACTCCTTGACACCCATCACAGAGTCATCCACCTTGATCTGCATGTCACTCTTCACCTTGCACTGGCATCCCAGGCGCCAATGCTCCTTGACCTGCTTGCGGGTGAAATGTCCCTTCTCAGAATCCAGGATTTCACCACCGCCCTCAGGCACCTGCAGCTTGCACTGTCCGCAGGAACCCTTGCCACCGCAGGCACTGGGCAGGAAGATACCCTCCTGTGAGAGTGTAGAGAGCAGCGAGCCGCCCTGTCCCACGCTGACGGTATCCTTGCCGTTGATAGTAATGTTCACGTTGCCGCTGGGCGACAAGTAAGTCTTTGCTACAAGCAGGATGATAACCAACACGAGGATGATTACCAGGAATACTGCAATGCTAGCCAAAATCAAATTCATATCCATTGTCTATTCCTCCTACTTTTAGATGTTCAAACCACTGAAGCACATAAATGCCAATGCCATGAGACCTACGGTGATGAACGTGATACCCAGTCCCTGGAGAGGCTTGGGCACGTCGGTGTAGGCCATCTTCTCGCGGATGGCAGCCAGACCCACGATGGCGAGGAGCCATCCGATACCGCTACCCAAGGCGTAGGCAATGGCATCGCCGAAGCCAGAGATAGCCTGGCTGCTGGTCTCGGGGTCCATCTGCACACGCTGCTGCATGAACAGAGAGGCACCCATGATGGCGCAGTTCACGGCGATGAGGGGCAGGAAGATACCCAGCGAGGCATAGAGAGAGGGGCTGAAACGCTCCACAATCATCTCGACGAGCTGTACGATACCTGCAATGACGGCAATGAAGAGGATGAAGGCGAGGAAAGTGAGGTCAACGCCTTCCACCAGGGCATCAGGGCCCAGGACATAAGTCTGCAAAGCATAGTCCACGGGGACGGTGATGAGCAGCACGAAGGTGACAGCCACACCCAGTCCGAGGGCGGTCTTTACGTTCTTGGATACAGCCAGGTAAGAGCACATACCCAAGAAGAATGCGAATATCATGTTGTCCACAAAGATGGAGCGGACGAACAAACTAATCATGTGTTCCATTATTCTTTGATTTTTCTGTTTGGTATGTTACTTCTTCTCCTCCTTGTTCAGTGCGCGGTGTGCCCAGATGAAGCAACCCACGATGACGAGCGACATGGCAGGCATCACCATCATACCGTTGTTCATGTACCAGCCACCGTTCTCAGCGTACCAGCTCTCGGGGATGATGGTAAAGCCCAGCAGGGTGCCGAAGCCGAAGAGTTCGCGTACGAAACCCACTACGACGAGTACGAAGGCATAGCCGAGGCCGTTGCCGATACCATCGAGGAAAGAGGCCCAGGGACCGTTCTGCATGGCGAAAGCCTCCAGACGACCCATGAGGATACAGTTGGTAATGATAAGGCCGACATAGACGGAGAGCTGTACGCT
>CALZGT010000216.1 GCA_945787235.1 uncultured Prevotellaceae bacterium | reverse complement strand
GTGGCCCCCGGCATAGCCTGGTATGCCCAGGGACATGACTATCACGATCTCATGCGGCAGCGTCTCACGGCCCTCCTGGAGGCTGTCGGGGGTCATGGCCGCTGCTTTGTCGATACGGCTCCCGTCCCGGAACGTTACTGGGCCTGGCGCTGTGGTCTGGGGTGGATAGGGCACCATGGTCAGTTGGTGGTGCCGGGGCAGGGGAGTGCCTTCTTTCTGGGCGAACTCTTCCTGGAGGAGGAGTGCGATGCCTACGACACCCCCATGGCTGACCATTGCGGCACCTGCACCCGCTGCCTTGATGCCTGTCCCACGGGAGCCATCGGCGGTCTGTTCCGTGCGGAGCGCTGCCTCAGCTACCTCACCATCGAGCACCGTGGCGAACTGCCCTCGTGGGCGGGAGACAAGATGGAGGGGATGTTCTATGGGTGCGACCGCTGCCTGCGGGCTTGTCCCCACCTCCATGCCCTACCTGCCAGCGAACCCCTGTTGCAGCCCAGTGAGGCCCTGCTGCACATGACTCCCGGCGACTGGCAGCAACTCACCGTGACGCAGTACCAGGCCCTCTTCCGGGGCTCTGCGGTGAAGCGGGCCAAGTACGAAGGACTGGTGCGCAACATCCGTCACGCCTTTCCTCCATCCGCGTCCAGTCAGGCAAAAGATGCCCCTTCTCCTTGAAAAATGCAAAGCACATTTTGCAAAAACGCACCTTTTCGTCAACCAATACACAAAAAAAAGGTTAAACCTTTCGTCATTTCGAAATAAAGCAGTACTTTTGTATCGTCTAAAGGAAGGTCTCAGTGCCTCTTGACGGAAACTTTGAGTGTTATATAGTATATAGTTTTTAATCATTTAATACTTTTAAACCAATGGCTACATTAGATTTGACAAAGTATGGCATCACTGGTTCAACCGTGATTGCCCACAACCCCTCCTACGAGGTATTGTTCGCTGAGGAGACCAAGGCTGGTCTCGAGGGCTATGAGGTAGGTCAGAACACCGAACTCAATGCAGTGAACGTAATGACCGGTATCTACACGGGTCGTTCACCCAAGGACAAGTATATCGTGATGGACGAGAACTCAAAGGACACCGTATGGTGGACTTCTGAGGAGTACAAGAACGACAACCACCCCATGAGCGAGGAGGTATGGGCCACCGTCAAGGACCTGGCCGTGAAGGAGCTCTGCAACAAGAACCTCTATGTCGTAGATGCCTTCTGCGGTGCCAACAAGGACACCCGCATGGCAGTGCGCTTCATCGTGGAGGTAGCATGGCAGGCACATTTCGTGACCAACATGTTCATCAAGCCTACCGCTGAGGAACTGGAGAACTTCGAGCCCAACTTCGTTATCTACAATGCTTCCAAGGCAAAGGTAGAGAACTACAAGGAACTGGGTCTGAACTCTGAGACTTGCGTGGCCTTCAACGTTACCAGCCGCGAGCAGGTTATCATCAACACCTGGTATGGTGGTGAGATGAAGAAGGGTATGTTCTCTATGATGAACTACTACCTGCCTCTCCAGGGCATCGCTTCCATGCACTGCTCTGCCAACTGCGACATGAACGGCGAGAACACCGCCATCTTCTTCGGTCTCTCCGGTACCGGTAAGACTACCCTCTCTACCGATCCCAAGCGTCGCCTTATCGGTGACGACGAGCACGGATGGGATGACAATGGCATCTTCAACTTCGAGGGTGGCTGCTATGCCAAGGTTATCGGCCTCTCCAAGGAGCACGAGCCCGACATCTACGGTGCCATCAAGCGCAACGCCCTGCTGGAGAACGTTACCGTAGCTGCTGACGGTAAGATTGACTTCAACGACAAGTCTGTTACCGAGAACACTCGCGTATCTTACCCCATCAACCACATCAACAACATCCAGCCCGGTTCTTCTGCTCCCGCTGCCAAGAACGTCATCTTCCTGTCAGCTGATGCATTCGGCGTACTGCCTCCCGTATCAATCCTGACTCCCGAGCAGACTCAGTACTACTTCCTCTCTGGTTTCACCGCCAAGTTGGCAGGTACCGAGCGTGGCATCACCGAGCCCACTCCTACCTTCTCTGCCTGCTTCGGTCAGGCATTCCTCGAGCTGCATCCCACAAAGTATGCTGAGGAGCTGGTGAAGAAGATGCAGAAGAGCGGTGCCAAGGCTTACCTCGTGAACACGGGTTGGAACGGTACCGGCAAGCGTATCTCAATTCCCGATACCCGCGGTATCATCGACGCTATCCTCGATGGCAGCATCCTGAAGGCTGAGACCAAGAAGATTCCTATGTTCGACTTCGAGGTTCCCACCTCTCTGCCCAACGTTAACCCCGCTATCCTCGATCCCCGCGACACGTATGCTGATGCTGCCGAGTGGGAGGAGAAGGCCAAGGATCTTGCTGCACGCTTCATCAAGAACTTCAGCAAGTACACGACCAACGAGGCTGGCAAGGCTCTCGTAGCAGCAGGTCCCCAGCTGTAATGTCTGTTCGCTGATCAGCGGATAAGATTTATGTATAAGCAAGGCGCATCTTCATTCTCTGAAGCATGCGCCTTGTCTGTTATTCATCCCTTATAAATCATGAAAAAAACTATCCTTACCCTCCTCTGCGTCCTGATGGCGCAGGGAGTTGCGGCACAGGGACCCCAGCGTGCCGGCCGCCGAGAACCCTTCACCACCCAGACCCCTATGGTCCACGACCCTGTCATGGCGCGTGAGGGTGACACCTACTATCTCTTCTCCACCGGGATGGGCATCCAGCGCATGACCTCCCAGGACCGCCAGACGTGGACGGTGTCACGCACTCCCGTGATGAGCGTCATCCCAGGCTGGACGACAGACTCCGTACCTGGGTTCACCCAGCATGTATGGGCCCCTGACGTCATCCACTGGCATGGGCGCTGGTGGATGGCCTACAGCTGTTCCACCTTTGGCAAGAACGGTTCTGCCATCGGACTGCTCAGCACCCGTTCGCTGGCCTCCAACCTATGGAAGGATGAGGGCTGCATCGTCACCTCGCGTCCCAAGCGTGACGAGTGGAATGCCATCGACCCCAATTTCATCATCGACGAGAAAGACTGTCCCTGGCTCGTGTGGGGTTCCTTCTGGGACGGCATCCAGCTGGCCCGTCTCGACACCACCCTCCACCTGCTTCCGGGCGAGAGGCCCCGCACCATAGCACGCCGTTATGCCCCCAACTTCAAGGCAGCCGAACCCAATCCCACCTCGCGCTTTGCCGGCACCAATGCCATCGAGGCTCCCTTCCTCTTCCATCACGACGGCTACTACTACCTCTTCGTGTCGTGGGACTACTGTTGCCGGGGAGCCCAGAGCAACTACCGCGTGGCCGTAGGGCGCAGCCGCAGCGTGGAGGGCCCCTACCTCGACCGTGAGGGCAAGGACATGGCACAAGGAGGCGGCACCCTCTTCCTGGAGGGAGACAAGAAGGAGTGGGAGGCCGCAGGCCACTGTGCCGCCTATACCTTCGATGGACAGGACGTCTTCGTCTGCCATGGCTACAGTGCCAAGCAGAACGGGGCTGCACTGCTCATCCAGCGTCCCATCTCATGGACGGCCGACGGATGGCCCGAACTCAGGCCCTGAAACATACGAGTTGATTTTAGTTTAGAGTT
>CALZGT010000215.1 GCA_945787235.1 uncultured Prevotellaceae bacterium | reverse complement strand
CCGGCATGGGCAGGTCCTGCATGAGACTGTCCAACGTATCTCCCACAGCCTGCTGCCTGCGCTGGCGTATGCGTCCCACCACCACTTCCAGTTCCTCGGGCAGGTAGGGTTTCAGCAGGAAGTCGAAGGCAGAGGCACGGAGCGCGTCTATCATGTACTTGTCGAAAGCACTGTAGAAAACCACCATGAGTCCCTCGGGCAGTTCCTCGCGCATGGACTCCAGCACCTCGAAACCCGTCTGACCGGGCATCTCCACGTCGATGAACAGCACATCGGGCTGCAGGCTCGTGACAAGGCCACGGGCTGAAGCCGGTGAGGAAGAGGTGGCGATGACCTCAAAATCCCCCAAAGCTGCAAGGTCCTCCTGCAGCACCCAGATGCTCTGTGGCTGGTCATCGACGATGACGGCCTTTATCTTGCTTATCATATTACTTTATTATACTACATTATAGTCATACTCACACGGCACGCCGATGGAGACGCAGGTGCCGTGCCCCTCATTGCCCTGCATACGGAAGTACATCTGCCTCTCGTTGCCGGCATTGAGCATCTCTATCGTACTGTGCAGGATTCTCAGTCCCGTACCCGTACTCACCGCCGAGTGGGCCTGGCTTCGCTGCGTGCGGCCTCCCGTGCTGCCACAGCCATTATCCACCACGTCAATGCGGAGCATACCATCCTCCACCCATATCTTCACGTCCAGACGCGGCAGTTCTCCCCTACCCTCCATCTCCGTGAAGGCATGCTTCAGAGCATTCTCCACCGGAATCTGCACTATCATGGAGGGAAGCATGAGTGAGGTATCTACCCCCTCCGCCATGTCGAAGTGTGGCAGAGGCAGGAAGGGATTCGTCTCATGTCGGAGTGCCGCATAGCTCTTCACCATCTGGAGTTCCTCCTCCAGCGTCACCGCAATCTTGTCGCACGTCAGCAGGTTGGCCCTGAGCACCTGGATGAGGAGACGCAAGGGTTGCACGCTGACCTCCTTGGGAAGGTTGGAGATAAAGACATTGAGCACGTTGAAGACGAAATGGGGCGAGAAGCGGTTGCGCACATTCTCCATCTTGAGCGACATCATCCTGCGCATCTCCTCGTGGTGTTGGTGGGCATGGCGCAGCATCTTGTAGCGGTAGAAGAAGACCAGGGCCAGAACCAGTACGGTGAGCAGCACGATGGCCATGCCCGAGATGACCTTAGAGAGGCGCGCCTGTTCGCGGGTGGCCTGCAGCGTCATGTCACGCCGCACGATGGCCGTGTCCTGCATAAAGCGCAACTCATTCTCCTGCACGTTGGAGAGCATGGTGGCATTGCGCAGCGAGTCATCGTACTGCTGCATCAGCTTGTGATACTCCAACGCCTTGTCGAACATGCCCCTGCGCTCGTACAACCCGGCCATTCCACGGTGGTAGAGGTAGAGGTAGTTGGGAGGCATGTGGGACAGGTTATAGGGTTTCTGCAGGATGCGGGCCGCCTTGGCCAGACTGTCCTGGCGGAGTGCCAGCGACACATTCAGTCCGTCCAGGTAGAACTGCGCATCGCTGTCCATGTTGGGTTCCCTCATGAAGACGGCAGCGGCAAGGGCCAGGTACTTCGAGGCAGAGTCCGTCTGGTTGAGTTCCAGATAGGTCTGTCCCAGGTTGGCATCCACCACGGCCTTCATCATGGGGTGCCCGATGCGGTCCGTGGCCTCCTTGGCCTTCAGGAAGCAAGCCAGGGCCTCCTGCGGTTTGTGCTGACTGCTATAAACGTTGCCCCAGCTGTTATAGAAGAACTGGGTGTCCTTGGGGTTCTGCGGAGGGTACTGTTGCTCAGCCTTCCGGAAATAGAAATGAGCCAACCTATAGTTCTGCAGGTCATTATACACCTGCCCCAGTCCCGAGAGAATGCTGTTCTGCGTCTCGTGCAGTCCCAGCGAGTCGGCCAGAAAATTGGCCCTGCGGTACCAGGAAGAAGCATCGGCCAGACGCCCCAGCTGGCGCGATACGTCGGCCGCATTGATGCAGAGATCTACCGCATCATTGCGTGACTTCAGTTGCATTAGTTCACGGTAGGAACGTGTGTAGCACTCCAGGGCCTTCTCGCGCTCGCCCGCCAACTGCAGCAGTACGCCCTTGAGGTTCTGGGCATAGTAGTGAAGACGGTGGGTTTCGTTCCTCCATGGATGTTTGTGGCAGAACGCATCCACCGAATCCACGATGGACAGGCACTGCGGGTCCTCCCCCTTGAGGAAGTGGCACTTGGCAATGACGAGGTTCTTCCATTGTGCAGCGAGTACGGAGTCACCCCCACAGGGTATGTCACGCACCAGAGTCATCATGGAGTCGGGGTCACTCTGCATGAGGGACTGGTGAGAGGACACAAATTCATCTACAGGTCTGTACCATGCGTCCTCCTCACCTTCCTCTCCCACACAGGAAGTGAGGAGGGTCAACGTCCCCACACAGAGGAGCAGGATGTATTTACAGGGTCTTGTCATGCAGCAGGTATTTCCGTGTTTCACTTCTCTTCCACTTTTTCCCTGACCCTCACGGTCGTGACGAGGCGCAGGTGGTAGTCCTTGACACTGGCTCCGGCATCCTTGACGGCATTGTAGGACGAACCCGGCTTGTAACTGTAGGTACGCTGTCCGTCCTGGCAGAGATAACGCACATTGCCCCCCTTCTCGTCAGTGAGGACAATGGTGTCCCCCTCCGCCGAGGCCAGCACGTCATTCCACTGGGCAGGAGCCAGCAGGTACTGTTCCCGCAGAAGACGGGCCTCATCTTCGGTAGGGATGCACCACGAGGCCAAGTCAGCTTCCTGGTAGTTCTGTGCCGCTTCGCTGGCCATGTGGGGTGTGGTGGCATGGAGTGACGAAGTCAGACCTCCGAAGTCGGCCACAGAAAGGAGCAGCAGGTCGGCCGTCGTCTCGTCTATCTGAGTGACGGCAGCCACGAAATGTCCCTCCCACAGCGAGTGGGCAGCAGGTATGTCCCCGACCGATTGCTCAGGCGTGTCGGATCCCCCTCCTCCTATGGTTGTCACCTCGTCCGGTGAGAAGGTGAACGAGAGAGATTCGGGAGTGCCCCACTGGGCTGGCGTGACGTTCCCCGTCACCCTGAACTGTCCATCCTCCAAAGCTCCTTCCAGCACGTAGGGAGTGCCGGCCAGGAGCGGTTTCTGGTAGGTTACCTGTGCATACATGCCTTCGCCGTCCTGGTCGTAGTTGATGGTGAATGAGGTCTGGTTGCCGGAAGAAGGAAAGACATATACCTTGCCTGAAGTCCATCGTTCCCCGCCCGCTTCACGTACCAAAGGGATGACGGGGTTCTGCTTCCCCGAGAAATCACCTCCGAAACTGACACCCTCGTAGGTAGAACCTACCGAGACATACACAGAGCTGCACGTGGAAGGCAGACCCGAGAGGGTAAACTGCAGAGAAGCCATCTGGTAGTACATCTGGAGGTTCAGGGTGGCTGAGGAAGACGTTGGGGTAAGGTCGGCCTGTGCCATCTGGAGCGGATGGGAGGCGGCATAGTCCTTGGCAATACATATGGTGCCCGAGGAGAAATCTTCAGGAACCTGAGGTGCCTTCAGTACTATCTGGTCGGTCAGGGAAGGGGAAGAGGGAAGGCTGTAAGTATCCCCGTCGG
>CALZGT010000214.1 GCA_945787235.1 uncultured Prevotellaceae bacterium | reverse complement strand
GCGGATGGGAAGCGGCATAGTCCTTGGCAATACACATGGAACCCGATGAGAAATCTTCAGGAACCTGAGGTGCCTTCAGCTCTATCCGGTCGGTCAGGGAGGGAGAAGACGGAACGCTGTAGGTTTCTCCATCTGCCGTCACTGCCACCACACGGCTTGCCTCACCCTGGGGCAGTTGCAGGCTGACCTTTCCGCTGGCTGACTCCACCCGCTGGCTGGTACGCAGCGAGCCGTCAGGGGCAAAGGCAAAGATATCCAGGGGATAGGTGTCGTCCTCAGGAGTGGCAGCCCTGGTAAGAATGCGTACCGTGGTCATGGGGAGCTTCTCCACAGCTTCCTCAGAGAAATCGTACGACTCACAGGACATGCAGAGAGCAGCCAGCGAGCATGCCAACAGGATGGGATGACGTAATCGGATAGTCATGTGGTTATTCATTGTATCTGGTACAGGTTAATTAGGATTCGTACCACAAAGTTAGCAATAATTATCCAAACAGACGCATTCCGCCCCTGTTTTTTTGTCAAAACGGCTAAAAAGAGAGAAAAACGCAGATGGACAATGAACAATTGTTCTTTATTCATTGTTCATTGGTCTCACTCTCAATTCTCCTTTCCTTATATATACACCCTTCCGTGGGACATCCCGTAGCCGCTGCCCAGAGAGGTTGTAGATGGCATCGGAAGCATTGCGTTGAGGGGCATACAGCACCGCCCCCATTCCCGTTTCTTCCGGGAAGGAGAAGCGTATGGCCTTTCCGCTGAGCGACATTCCCTGCTGTACGTCTGCCGACACCTTATCGGCCGGGAGCCATGCACGCTTGGCCTTCAGTTCCGAACCGCTGAACTTGTAGAACCCGATACCCCAGGTCTTGTCCGCAAGCACATAGCAGTGGATGTTCGTGGCCGGTATGGGATAGTTGGAAGAGTTTCCCCTCAGGATGGTCGGTACGGAACTTTCCCTCGACGTAGCCCTGAAGACATATTCCCCCACAGGTCCATAGACGATATACCCCATATCCTTGTTGAGCACCTGAACCGGGGTGAGCGTCATGAGATAGTCTGTGACGTTCTCGTCCTCCGTCACCTCGTTGTGTGCCGTAGCCGCAAAGACCGTGACTCCCTCCGGTGCCTTTGTATTGGCAGAGAGACAGATGGTGCTCCACCCATAGCCAGGGTTATCCCCCACCTCCTTCAGTTGCAGCACATACTGCTTGGTGCCGTCATACTTCAGGCTCTTGGTAGGCGTGCCGAGTCCGCCGTACTGGTTGGCCGCCCGCACACAGTACTCCCCTGCCCCGAGGTCCGGCTGGTCGAGGCTGATGCTTGTCTCCGTGACATTCCTCTTATATACCCACCTTCCGTTCTCGCGCTTAAAGACAAAGTAGCAGAGAGCATTACCGAAGACATCCCACCGCAGACGTTCATCGTCAATCTCGATATTGTCATTCCACACCACGCTGTTCGTGGCATCACATGCCCCCCCCGAGGCCGCATCTATCTGCAAGGTGCGTTCCCTGGGCGTATAGGCATCCGTACCTCCGAGCACGTTCTGGAGGGTATATTTCTCCGCATCGCGGTCGTTCATGACACAGTCATCCGACCCAGCCGCAGGTGATGCAGAAGCAAGTGTACGGGCACCGAGCGACAATACCGTACCGTTCCCGTCCATGCTGTGATTCTCATGGAAGCGGAGTACGGAATTACCCATCATGACACCCCATCCCTGGTCCTTGGGCAGTACGTGCATTCTTGTATTGATAAACGTGATGGCAGGCGACTTGGTCTTGGAATTGGCCCACGGACGAGCCATCGTCCACGTCTTGTCCTTCAGTTCCACCGTCTGGTCGAGCGGAATCTCCGGCTTTACGTGGCAGTCCTTGAGGACATAGCCCCACTGCTGCGTGACCTCCTGCGAAGGAGCCGCTATGTTGTTGCCCGCACGGTCACGCACGATGATGTCACACTGTTCGAACCAGATGTTTCCGTCACCGCAGATCCAATCGACGACACCGCCCAGCTGGCAGTTCTCGAAATACCCACGGTAGTCATCGTTGGCATTGGAAGAGTAGTAGGTGTCCTGCCAACTCATGAGCGAGACGTTCTTCAGCGTCGTGCGCTGCCCCTGGTCCCAGAGCACCACGGCACGTCCTGCACCTCTTCCTCCGCCCATGCTCGACCAGTAGGGGAATCGGTTCTCCATGGAGATGTCCTCGGCATAGAAGTCCACAGCTCCCTGTCCCACGTGTATGGTGGCCGTATAACCGATGCCCTCCACGACAGGCTTGTTCCATACCGTCACGCCCTCCCGGCTCTGTCCGATGACAGACACCCTGGAGCGTGTCACCTGCGTCATGCCGTTTTCGTAGTTGTACAGGTTACTCATCATCTCGTTGGTGACGGCATTTCCTTCACCATCGCAGGGCCATGCCCCGTCGGAGGTAATGCTATACCTACCCGCCAGCGACTCATTTCCCGTCAGCTGATACTCCCCGTCAGGGATGAAGATCAGATAGCGGTCTGTTCCCTGATGGGCATTGGCGGCCTGGATGGCATCGTCCAGTGAACCGTCTTCTCCCACGATGAAGTCGAAGGTCTTGTGGACAATCTCCTTCGTGGTTCCTCGCGTCACGAAGTGCTTGATGAAATCTCCCCCTGTGTGTGGCTGATCATAGATATCCTCGAAATCGGCTCCCGGAATCGTGTAGTCAAGCGTCATGTTCGGGATGTTCCAATAGTAGAACGTCAGTGCCTTTCCCTGCTTTGCTGAGAACGTCATGCTCTGGCCTCCCACCGTGAACGTCAGGTCCTTTGCCTTCATGGTGCGGTCAAAGACCACCTTAACATATCCACTGGCCGGCATGTTTTCCACAGACACCTCGTGGCTGTAGAACTTCTCCCCGTTGATTTCCGTATAAAGGAACTGCGGTGTGGTCTCCGCTCCCTCGACGGTGGATGTCGGAGCCTTGAGGGTGAGGTGTACGACGTACGTCTCCAGCAGTGCCTCACCACCACTGTAAAGACGTATGTACCCCGTTGGGTTGTCGAGGGTAGGCTGTATGACAGTCACCTTTCCTGTTCCCGTGGCCGTAGCCGCCAGTTCCGGCATCTGCTCCGATAAGAGTTTGCCTGTCACGGGACCAAGCGTGATGGGGCAAGTCTCCAGGGTTATCTCCTTGTCTGTCTTCAAGGTGTTTACCTGCTCTGCGGTAAGGGCTGTCCCCGCATAGGAGACAGACTCCAGTGCAGGCTTCTCGATGGTCTGCGGCTTGTATGTGATAGAGAAATACGTATAGTAGCGACCGTCGTTCTGGAAATACACCTCTTGTATTCCTTCGCCGCCGTGCCATGTGTACCTCACCTTGTTTCCCTCGGTATATCCCCCGTTCTCTGCCGTGGCTCCACAGATGCTGGTAGTGCTGATGGCGCTGTTGGCATCCAGTTCCATCTCGCATCCCTTTGTCACCGGGAACCTCATGATGGAGTGCATGTTTATCTGGCAGCGCTCAGGGTCGGCGAGGTTGTTGAATTTACCCTTGATGAGGTTTCCGTTTTCGTCTTTCCTGTCGCTGGCATCAAGACTGAGGCGGAGGTCGATGAACTCGGTGTCGCTTTTATGCAGCTGAGTGACAATGATTCCCGCAG
>CALZGT010000213.1 GCA_945787235.1 uncultured Prevotellaceae bacterium | reverse complement strand
ATCTGCTCGGAGATAGAGCAAAATCCCATCAAAGCTAATTTATAGAACCTACCTTAAGAGTTGTATAATTCCAGTTGCTTGAGTGTGTCACCCCCTTCACTCCATGTCCATTACAGACACTTCAACGCTACTACGGGGCAATCCGCCACAGAAGCGGACTTCGGTACGTTTCTGCCTTGTTCGTCACTTTCGGCATTTCCCTTGGCATTCCGACTTCTGCTTCCCACGTTCCACCAACGAGCCTGTATCATCGTCCTGCCACCTCAATGCCGCATGCCATCTTGCACGCTGTCGCTTGAACATGAATGACCATGACCTCACCGCCAAGGCCACCTCATCGTACCCTGACCTTCTCAACGGGCTGGTACTTCTCGGCATCCAGCGGATAGGACTGGTATTTCACCTTCCTGAAGTTTATGTCTGCAAAGTCAAAGCATCGGATGGTGGCATTGTGCATGGTTCGGTAGTAAATCCTACGGTGTGAGAGGTCGGTGGCTACCGTCCATTGGGTAGCACTCGGAATGTCAGGCACCTCCTCTCCCTCAGCAAACTGTATGCCTGTCGGAATGTCGAAATTGTTGAGGATGTGGAAAGCCTGCTCAACGGTCTTTTCCGTAGTAGCCAGCACAGGAGCCGTGGACTGGAAGATGGCAGCCCGTACAAACCGTGAGGGAGGGGTCATGTCACCGGGTATGCCATACAGACCGCTGCCACCGCCGAAGGAAGTCAGGTCCAGTCTGCCGACACGTCCTCTGAGCACGGGTCCAGCCTTCATGTTGACATAGTTGTTGAGATGGGTCAGGTGCCAGTCGAAGGATGGAGAATTGGTGAGGACACCCAGCGTATTCTCATAGAAACGCATTTCCTTGCCTATAATCTCCAGTACCACTTGCCTTCCCCCCTCCTCCGTGAAGCGCCAGTGAACGGTAGAACCACGCGGGTCGATGGTTACGACATGTACCTTGCGGAGGGCAGCCTTCACCTCATCCACGTTACGGCAGGAGCCCAGAATCCAGGACACAAGTTGCAGATCGCTCACGGTACTCTCCTTCCTGGAGGCATCATACGCCTCATACTCCCCGTATTGCGGGAAATAAAACAGTCCTGCAGCCAGTCCAACCTCATTGAGCCCCTCCACGACAAACTCGGCCTGCTGTACCGCCAAGCCCACATACCCGTACTTTGCCGTGAAGGACATACCATCCTGCTGGCCGTCAGGTGTAAAGGAACGCTGGCGAAAACCACGTGGCACGATGGTATAACGGCTCTCAAGGTCGTTGCCGGCCCATTCAATGGTGCGTGCCGTGACGGGAAGACCATCCTGGGTATAGAGGGTAATACCCGTACAAGCCTGCATCTGCTGCGGCATCAGGAAGGCCATGATGCCAACCGATACCCATAAAAACATTCTTTTCATAATTGCCTCCTTTCTTATAAGTATATGGTATCATCCCTTGATGATGGTGCAAATATACGGAGTTTCTGCTTACCTTGTTCTCCTACAGTTTCTGATTTCAGGTTATTTACAGATAATTCACGATAATAAGGATTCTACAAGGGCATTTTACTGACCGAAGAAGGCAAAAATTCGAAAAAAAGTCGTAACTTTGCAATCAAACCCTAAAAAGTGACCCTATGAGAAGTTTCCACAGATGCACACTGGCCGCATGCGCCCTCCTGTTGGGCCTGACCTCCTCTGCCAAGGACAAGGACCTGCTGAAAACACGCCAACTGCAGAAGGCAAGAACCGAGGTATGGGATGCCTGGTGTCAGACGCTGACGCAACAGGACACGCTACCCCGAATGAGCCTGGCTTCCCTTGAGACGGGAGCTGTCTGCCAATGGACCCTCCCTGCTGCACTGGAGCCCCATGCCATCATGAACTTCCGTTCCGGCACCAAAGGGGCAAAGCCAGAGGCAGGATGGCCTGTTTACCTGTATCTGCATGGTTCGGGACCTCGTGAAAGTGAATGGAGCACAGGATGGCAACTGGCGAAAGCCTTCGATGATGCCCCCTCGTTCTACGTCATCCCGCAGATTCCCAACGAGGCACAATTCTACCGTTGGTGGCAACAGAGCAAGCAATGGGCCTGGCAGCATCTGCTGTACCAACTTCTCGCCACGTCAGACGTGGATCCGGCACGCCTCTACATCTTCGGCATCTCAGAAGGCGGCTACGGTTCCCAGCGGCTTGCCTCCTACTATGCCGACTATCTGGCAGGGGCTGCCCCCATGGCCGGAGGCGAACCCCTGCGCAACGCCCCTGCGGAAAACCTCTGCCAGACGGCCTTCAGTCTGGTGACAGGGGACAAGGATACCGGCTTCTACCGCAACCTGCTGACACAGCGCACGGCAGAACGCCTGGACAGTCTCGCGGCCGGCACTCCCGGGGAATACACTCACCGCGTCATGCTGGAGCCCGGCAAGGGACACCACATCACGTACAGCGTATCTACCCCCTGGCTGAAGGAGCACAACCGCAAGGCACAACCCAGGCACTTCCGCTGGGAGAACTTCGAGATGGATGGCGTGAAGCGGAATGCCTTCTACAACCTGGAAGTGCTGCGGGAAGAGACCAACGACCGATACGACTACGAGATGACACTGGAGGGCAACACTCTGCATCTCGAAGTCAACAGGGTGGAATACCTCATCACGGAACGTGACCCACACTGGGGCATCGAACTCAACCACACCCGCCGCTACCATCCTGCCCGCCATGGCAAGGTACGCATTTATGTCAGCGAGGAACTCGTTCGTCTCGACCAGCCGCTCTCTGTCCATGTCAACGGGAAACTGATGGGGCATTTCCCCATCCAGTTGCGCCGTTCCATCCTCTGCCAGAGCTGTCAACTCTTCGGTGACCCCCTGCGCCTTTTTCCCGCTGCCATTGAGGTAGAATGGTAAAAAAAACAGGAAATATTTATGTCCAGAAACGAATGATGATAGGATTATTCAAGAAAAATCACGTGTCTTATCAACTTTTTTTCTACTTTTTTTGTTAGTTTTTCAAATCTTTGTAACTTTGCAGCCGAAAAAGGAGAAGAAGGGTTTAGCAGAATAATGACGAAGAAATGACACCCATACCATCCACCCGTCAAAAGAATGCAACGCCCTGAGTATGAAGGCGACAAATCATTCCCCAGGTTTTCCTCATCCTATAAAGGAAAGGATACCAACCCATTCCACGAGGAATGCACGGATACTAACGGATGGCTTATATATAAATAAGGTATGGCCAATATCACACAATGGGAATGATTCAAAAAGTATTTGGCATATTCATTCAATAGGAATTATATACGTTTTAATCAACTTTCATTAATTAACTAAATCATCAGTTTATGAGAAAAAGTATCTTTACTCGATTCTCTGTAGCTAAGTATGCCATGGCTGGTCTGCTCCTTTTCGGAGGCATTGCAGGTTCATTTGCCATGCAGGCAGCTGCCACAGAACAGACCGAAGGTGTAACGGAAGTAACAGCCGTCACCCCCGACCCCTCTGCATCACAGGAGAACCACCTGAAATCCCTTTCCAAGATTGAGGTAACCTTCGACTCTGACCTCGAGATGGTGAATGGTAAGGTCAGCATCAAGACGCTGGGTGATGACGAAGACTTTGTTGGGAACAAAATTTCCCTCAATGGCAAAGTA
>CALZGT010000212.1 GCA_945787235.1 uncultured Prevotellaceae bacterium | reverse complement strand
CTTCGCCTCACCTCCTTTGCCCTCGACATGCAGCGGCAGGCGCAGTATGCCTACCAGATGGATCTGCCCACCGTACCCAGCAACAAGGGTGGATATGCCTTGGGAGTACCTTCCTTATGCTTCCTGCCCGACGGCCGTCTCCTCGTCATGGAAAGGGAGGCCTACGTCAGTCCTGGCAAACTGCGGAGTTTCTGCCGCATCAAGTTGTATGCGGTACAGCCCGACAAGAGGTATCGGGTGCAGGATGCAGAACCTCTCTCTTCGCTTCCCGATGCCTGTTTTCTTCCCAAGACCCTCCTTGCCGACTTTACCACGCGCCTCAGGCCGGGTCGCATGAATTTTGCCAACTACGAAGGTATGTGCCTGGGACCCACGTTAGAGGATGGCCGCCAGACCCTCATTCTCCTTGCCGATTCACAGGGTGGCATGGGTAATCGCCTGTACCATCTCAAGGACTATGTCAGGGTGATTGTGCTGGATGCACGGCAACGCTGAGGGAGGATGGCTGCGCAAAAGACAGAAGGAAATGCTGAGGGAGGATGGCAGAGATAATAAGCTGCCGGCTTATTACACAAAACAGGCCTATTGCACAAAACGGAAGGATGAAAGAGGACGAAGCAGGTAGTGTTTATTAAACATAACAGCCATTACCTGCTTCTTGGGAGAAAGAGGGGCATCCTCCTTCACCCCTCCTTCATCCTTCCGTTTTGTGTATTCCGTTTTGTGTATTAAGCCGACGGCTTAATACTTCTGCCTCCCAAACACTTCTGCCTCCTAAAAATTGTACTTGGCCCCGATGATGCTGTCGGCCATCTGTTCCAGTCGCAGGCTGTCTGCCTCGTGAATGGCCTCCTTGCGTTCCTGCTGCATCTCTTCCCGCAGCAGACGTTCAGCCTCCAGCACCTGGCATTCGGCTCCGCCCCATACTACCTCATAGTAGCCACGCGTCATGAGCCGGCGTTCTCCGTCATAGACGATGGTGAAGACATAGAAACGTCCCTTGTCGGCCTGGCCTTCGAACTCACTGTAGTCACGTCCGGGATAAAGCGCGGCGTAAGCTGCCTCACCCCTGTGTTTTTCGTTGTTGATTCGCACGAAATAGTAACCACTGCGGTTCGCGTAGGCATTGTGGATGTTCAGCGTGCTGTCCTTCTGGTTGACACTGAAACGCAGGTCACAGCCCTCCACGCCGTACCAGTTGCGTATGGTATAAGTACTGTCATCGTATGCCTCCAGTTCCAGATTGAAAGCCTTCCGCTGTTCCTGGGCAGGATAAGCTTCGATGGCAGTTGTCCATACCGCCTTGGGAGCAAAGAGCGAGGCCAGAGCCATGATACCCACGTACATCCAGTGCGTGATGATTCCCGCACAGATACCCCCTACAAAAGTACTCACGAAGGCACGGGGCACCAGACTGCGGTAGCCTAGGCTGTCCAGGGTGGCGGCATCCGTGCTGAGATAGCCGCTCCAGCACATGCCCATGGCCGTAAAGACCGCTATGGCATTGCCGTCGATGATGCCCTTGGACACAAACTCGGGGATGAGACCCAGAGCAGCACCCACCGCACCTAAGGCCGTGATGGGGAACGACACCAGTTCCGGTGCCGTAAAACCGAAGAGCCATTCGAAGATAAATCCCAGTTGGCCGGCCAGCCAGGGCAGCAGCTGTGTTCCCTGATACGCCTCGCCGGTATATACCACGATGGCCTGACCCATCTCATCGACACCCTCCGTACTTCCACCGAAGGTGAGCATCATCACCAGGGTACTGATGATGAGGACACCCGGTATGATGGCCAGACCTATGGTGACACCATCCCTTCCGCCGTCCAGGAGAGCATTGAGGACATGGACGAAGGTGCTTCCCTCCGCCTTTTCCTCCTTCTTGGCCTCCTCCTTGGCCTTCTCCTCCCGAAGCAGTGCCTGTTCCTCTGCCGAGATCGCATCTTCATAGCGATAGTTGGGGAAATCCTTGCAGGTGAAATACTGCATCAGTCGGGTGGCGATGACACAGCCGCACATCGCGCCGGCAAATCCGATGAAAGGTTCTGCATAGTAACCCTGTCCCATCATGAAGACGATGACCAAGAGTCCCATGCCGAATGCCGTACCGAAGTTCACCAACGAGACATGCTCGAACTTCTTGAAGTAACGCGCAAAGGCACGGTCCTTGCTCAGCGCGATGATGGCAGGGTTGTCGCTGAGGAAAGTCAGGATGGCACCCAGCGAAGCCACACCCGGCATGTGGAAGACAGGCCGCATGACAGGCTTTAAAGCTTTCTGCAGCAGGTTGACGACACCGAACTCGGTGAAAATCTTACCCAAGGCACCTGTCACCACACACATACCCATGAGGTAGAAGACGGTGTTGAGGAGCAGATCATGGGCGGTGTTCATGATGGTGTTGAGCATGTTGGTCAAGCCCATTTTTAAGCCCATATAGCCGAAAAGCAGCAAGACAATCAGCAGGCAGGGCACGCCGAATGGAAGGAGACGATGTTTATTCATAGTTTATCGTTTAATTATTCGATGTTCATTGTCTCTGTATCATCTTCCCTATCGCCCCCTTGATGTCAAACCGGAACTTGAGGCCAGCCTGTACATAGTACTTCCCTGCCTGCAGGACGTTGTTATCGGGTACGGGAGCCGTGGGGGGTATGGGGGTGCTTCCTGCATTCTGTCCCCACACGTAGGTGGCAGCTACGAAGAGGCGCAGGTCATTGCGGTATCGGGCATGGGGGATGGGATGAAATTCCGCTCCTACCCCTGCACTGTGCAGGGTTGTGTTTTTCCTCACCATGAAATCCTCCTCGCATACCTTGTTGTGGTCGTAGGTGTATTTGGCAAAGAGGCTGAGGGCATCCTTGTACCTACCGCTTCTCAGTGGAGAGGCATTGAGTTCGCCCGCTATGGTGAAATCCCCCGTGAACCACTTGGAGAACTCCGCTCCGCGGTGCGTATAGTCCGCTTCCAGGTTCATCCAGGGAGTCAGCACAAAGCGGTTTCCGAGGGCCAGGTAGTACATCCACTCTCCCCTGCCCCGCTGCATCATGTTGTAGCTCCACAACGTCTGCCACCCCTTCACGTGCCCCATCCACATCAGGTTCAGCCCGTACTGGTTGTTCCCCACCCACGGGCGCAGGGGACTGTTGCAGAGCTGCAGGAGGAGTGCGTGCTGCATGTTGACCTGCCATGTCGTGCTCACTCCCAACTGGTAGCATGGGATGTGCTGCCAGAACTCCGAACAGTAGTACAGGTCAATGGGGGCACGGTCATATTCATAGCCACCTATGGCCACCACCTGCTTGCCTGCCGACAGCTGCCATTGCGGATTGACATGCCAGGTGAGCGTCACCCAGTCCGTAGCATCCCAGAACGTCTGTTCCGTCCTGCGGTTCAGCCGTTGGCGGTAGCTGAAGTCCAGTCCCTTGACAATCTGGCCGTCCATGCGGAGGTTGAAGAACTGCCCCTTGAATCCCGTGTTCTCATCCAGCATATGCCCATCGAGGTGTTCCCCCGTCCAGGCCAGACGTGTCTCGAACTGCAGCCGGGTGAGACTGGGGCCCTTCCGTTCCACCGCCTTCCCATCTCCGCTGTCCTGCGCTTTTCCACTGAGGGACACGACACAGAGCAGAGCGAGCATGAGGCAACGCAGCAAGG
>CALZGT010000211.1 GCA_945787235.1 uncultured Prevotellaceae bacterium | reverse complement strand
CTTAGTATTCCATCAGTACGTTTTTGGGAATCTCTCTCTTCATGGTGTCGGGAGAGGTTCCTTCTGGGTTAAAGGTAATGGCATCGGGTGAGGTATAGATGTCATAGTCATTTTCCATATCTTCAGCTTCGCTGTTGGAACGCCGGAAGAAGTGTTTGCCCAGCGAGGAGAATATACGCAGTGAGTCGGCCGTGAGGTAGCTTATCTGGAAGGTGTCGATGGGTATGTCTGAATCAACGATGCCGTTGAGCGTGTTTACCAGCATGAGTTTCCCGTTATATATTCTCCAGCTCACATAATGGTTAGCACGACTGTTGATACTGGTAGCAGCCCCTCCTTCCTGGAGTTCGAACCCCGTTACCATCCCCTCGTCCACGGCGTCTGGTTCTACCCATCTTCCTATCAGTTCCGTGAGGTCGATGGCCACTTTGGCCTTGGTGCGGTCTTCCTGTTCAAAGAGGATAGCCAGACGGTGTCCCGGAGCCATTGACCCCAGTCGCTGTGCACCGAAGAGCGACACCCATGTCGTGTCGCTGTATCCCTCTGTAAGGTTGGTGGAGTAAGTCTGGACCCACAATAGTGAGTCCGCCTTGACGAGTTCGGACATGCCGTACAGCGTGCTGTCGATTTCCACCGAGACAATCTGCATCTCGTTGTCACTGTAGGTTGCCTGCTTCTTCGTACAGGCAACCAGCATGGTACTTGCCACCAGGGGTAGGAGTATCCTTTTCATCTTGATTTCTGTCTGAGGGGTATTCAGTTCTTCTTTCCGAGCACGTGTTTTGCTTCGTTCCACAACGCGTCCATTTCACCCAGCGTCATGTCCTTGAGTTCACGCCCCTGCTCCTTGGCTTTTTGTTCCACGTAGTTGAAGCGTGCGATGAACTTGCGGTTCGTCCTCTCCAAGGCATTGTCGGGGTTCAGATGGTAGAGGCGTGCCGCATTGATGAGGCTGAAAAGGAAGTCGCCCAGTTCGTTCGTACTCTTCTCCTTGTCCTCGCGTTCCAGTTCCACGCGCAGTTCTTCCATCTCCTCCTTGACCTTGTCCCATACGTCTTCACGCTTGTCCCAGTCAAAGCCCACGTTGCGGGCCTTGTCCTGGATGCGGTAAGCCTTGATGAGCGAGGGCAGGGCGTCCGGTACGCCTGAGAGTACGGTCTTGTTGCCGTCCTTCTCCTTCTGTTTTACCTTCTCCCACAACTTCGACACCTCACCGGCATTCTTGGCTACCTCGTCACCATAGACGTGTGGGTGGCGGAAGATGAGTTTGTCACACAACTGGTTGCACACGTCAGCAATGTCGAAGGAACCTTCCTCGCTGCCTATCTTGGCATAGAATACCACGTGAAGCAGTACGTCCCCCAGTTCCTTGCAGATATTCGTGTCATCGTGCCGGATGAGGGCATCGCACAGTTCAAAAGTTTCCTCGATGGTGTTCGGGCGCAGGCTCTCGTAGGTCTGCTTTCTGTCCCAGGGGCACTTTTCGCGTAGGTTGTCCATGACATCCAGGAGGCGTCCGAACGCCTCCATCTTCTCTTCTCTGGTATGCTGTTTTTCCATGTTTTCTGTTGATTTGAAAGGGGGAGATTGTCTCCCATTCCTGTTTTTGTTTTACAAAAATACAAATAATAGCGCAAACGTGCCAATTTTCCCTCGTTTTTTTGTAAATTTGCACCCAATAATGTGTTCTTGACACACATATCTCCCATTCAGAATAGGATAAAACAACAGATAACAACTATGGAATTAGCAACCAAGTATGCCCCCTCAGAGGTTGAGGGAAAATGGTATCAGTACTGGCTGGACCACAAACTCTTCTCCAGTAAGCCCGACGGACGTGAACCTTATACGGTAGTCATCCCACCCCCCAATGTGACAGGTGTGCTCCACATGGGTCATATGCTCAACAACACCATCCAGGACATCCTTGTGCGCAAGGCTCGTCTCGATGGCAAGAATGCCTGCTGGGTGCCTGGTACCGACCATGCCTCCATCGCCACGGAGGCCAAGGTGGTGAACCGACTGGCAGAGCAGGGTATCAAGAAGCTTGACCTCAGCCGTGAGGAGTTTCTCCGTCATGCCTGGGACTGGACCCATGAGCATGGGGGCATCATCCTCAAGCAGTTGCGTTGTCTGGGTGCCAGCTGTGACTGGGACCGTACTGCCTTCACCATGGATGAGAAGCGCAGTGAGAGCGTGCTCCGCGTTTTCTGTGACCTGTATGACAAGGGACTCATCTATCGCGGTCTGCGCATGGTAAACTGGGACCCCAAGGCTCAGACTGCCCTTTCCAACATCGAGGTTATTTACCGTGAGGAGCAGAGCCACCTGTACCACCTGAAATACTATGTGGCTGATGCTGACGTGAATCCCGTAGTACCTACCGGACAGGAAGGGGAGGTGCTCCACAAGGACGAGAAGGGTTACTATGCCGTGGTAGCCACCACACGTCCTGAGACCATCATGGGCGATACAGCCATGTGTATCAACCCCAAGGACCCCAAGAACCAGTGGCTGAAGGGTCACAAGGTCATGGTGCCCCTGGTGGGACGGGTCATCCCCGTCATCGAGGACCGCTATGTGGAGATTGAGTTCGGTACGGGTTGTTTGAAGGTGACGCCCGCCCATGATGTCAATGACTACAACCTGGGCAAGACCCACCAGTTGGAAACCATCGATATCTTCAATCCTGACGGCACACTTTCCGAGGCTGCCGGACTTTATGTCGGCATGGACCGCATGGAGGTGCGCAAGCAGATAAGCAAAGACCTGCAGGAAGCCGGTCTCATGGAGAAGATAGAGGATTATGTCAACAAGGTGGGTTATTCGGAGCGCAATCCCGACACCGCCGTCGAGCCTCGTCTCTGCAAGCAGTGGTACCTGTCCATGCAGCATTTTGCCGACATTGCACTGCCTCCCGTACTGGAGGGTAAGATAAAGTTCTACCCGCAGAAATACGTGACCACCTACCGCAACTGGCTGGAGAACATTGATGACTGGTGCATCAGCCGTCAGCTCTGGTGGGGACACCGCATCCCGGCCTATTACCTGCCTGCTACTGAGGACGGGGAGGAGAAGTTCGTGGTGGCCATGAACGCCGAGGAGGCTCTGGAGAAGGCCCACAAGATAGCCGGATATGAGCACCTCACCCTGGAAGAACTCCGTCATGACGAGGATGCCCTCGACACATGGTTCTCCAGTTGGCTGTGGCCTGTTTCCCTCTTTGACGGCATCAACAATCCCGGCAACGAGGAAATAAGTTATTACTATCCTACTGCTGACCTTGTGACGGGTCCCGACATCATCTTCTTCTGGGTGGCCCGTATGATTATGGCCGGTGAGGAGTACCTCAAGGACGTACCCTTCCGCAATGTGTATTTCACGGGTATCGTGCGCGACAACCTGGGCCGCAAGATGTCCAAGCAGCTGGGCAACTCTCCCGACCCCATCGGTCTCATTGAGAAATATGGTGCCGACGGCGTGCGCATGGGAATGCTGCTGGCTGCTCCTGCCGGCAATGATATCCTCTTCGACGAGTCTCTCTGCCAGCAGGGTGCTGCCTTCTGCAACAAGATATGGAACGCCTTCCGTCTTGTCAAGGGATGGGAGACCAGCGAGGCAGCCCAGCCTGCCCAGAATGCCAAGGCTGTCGAGTGGATGAACGCCCAGTTGCGTACCTA
>CALZGT010000210.1 GCA_945787235.1 uncultured Prevotellaceae bacterium | reverse complement strand
AGGCCAAGGATGACCGAAGGGAAATGGACAGGGCCGTGAAGAGGTACAGTTGAGTTCATAGTTCATAGTTCATTCAATAACGAACCAATGAATACTTTCCAAGATACAATCAGGCAGCGGATACTGCTGCTGGATGGTGCCATGGGTACCATGATACAGACCTATAACCTGAGGGAGGAGGACTTCCGCAACGAGGCAGTGAAGGACTTGCCCGGACAGATGATGGGCAACAATGACCTGCTCGTCCTGACGCGCCCCGATGTCATCAAGGACATACACCGGCGCTACCTGGAGGCTGGGGCCGACCTCATCACCACGAATACCTTCAGTGCCCAGCGCATATCGATGGCCGACTACCACTGCGAACACCTGGTGAAGGACATCAACCGCGAGGCGGTGCGGCTGGCACGTGAGGCATGCCGCGAGTATGAGGCACTGCATCCCGGACAGGTGCGTTACGTCATCGGCACGGCAGGTCCCACGAACAAGACCTGTTCCATGAGTCCCGATGTGAACAACCCTGCCCTGCGTGCTCTTACCTACGATGAACTCTGCGATGCTTACCTCGAACAGGTGTGTGCGCTCCTGGAGAGTGGGGTGGATGCCGTACTCTTCGAGACCATCTTCGACACGCTCAACGTCAAGGCAGGCATACGTGCCTTCGACATGGCACAGGACATCACGGGTCGCAGCGTACCGCTGATGCTCAGCGTTACGGTGAGCGACAAGGCCGGACGTACGCTCTCGGGACAGACGCTGGAGGCCTTCCTGGCCAGTGTGCAGCACGCCCCTATCTTCAGCATCGGCCTGAACTGCTCGTTCGGAGCACATGACATGCTGCCTTGCCTGCGTACGCTGGCACGCAAGGCACCTTATTATGTCAGTGCGCATCCCAATGCCGGACTGCCCAACACCCTGGGCCAGTACGACCAGACGCCGGAGATGATGTGCCGCGAGATGCACACCTTCCTGGAGGAACGGTTGGTGAACATCATCGGTGGCTGCTGCGGCACCACCCCCGACCACATACGTGCCATGAGGGAAATGATTGATGCCCAGGGAGAGGCAGCCTTCCGCTGTCCGCCCACCCAGGAAGAAGTGGGGACAGGCATCTTTCTCAGCGGTCTCGAACCCCTGGCCCTCAACGATACTTTTGTTAACGTGGGCGAGCGTTGCAACGTGGCAGGCAGCCGTAAGTTCCTGCGCCTCATCAGCGAGGGTTCCTACGAGGAGGCACTCGGCATAGCACGCCGGCAGGTGGAGGACGGAGCCCTGGTCATCGACGTGAACATGGACGACGGACTCCTGGATGCCGAGAAGGAGATGGTGAACTTCCTCAACCTCATCAGCAGCGACCCCGACATCTGCCGTGTGCCCGTGATGATAGACTCCTCAAAGTGGGAGGTGATACGGGTCGGACTGAAGTGCCTGCAGGGCAAGAGCATCGTGAACAGCATCTCGCTCAAGGAGGGGGAGGAGGTCTTCCTCAGCCATGCACGGGAAATCCGTCAGTTGGGAGCCGCTGCCGTGGTGATGGCTTTCGACGAGGAAGGACAGGCCACAACCTTCGAGCGCCGCATTGCCGTGTGCCAGCGTGCCTATCGCCTGCTGGTCGAGGAGGTGGGATTCCTTCCCTCCGACATCATCTTCGACCCCAACGTGCTGGCTGTGGCCACCGGTATGCCGGAGCATGATGCCTATGCGGCAGACTTCATACGTACCGTGGGGTGGATCAAGGAAAACCTGCCCGGAGCCCACGTGAGCGGTGGGGTGAGCAACCTCTCCTTCTCGTTCCGTGGCAACAACTATATCCGCGAGGCCATGCACGCGGTATTCCTCTATCATGCACGCAGGCAGGGAATGGACTTTGCCATCGTGAATCCTGCGGCCAAGGTGATGTACAGCGACATACCGCAGGACCAGCTCAAGGTCATCGAGGAGGTCATGCTGCATCCTTCCCAGGAGGCCAGTGAGGCACTCATAGCCCTGGCCCAGCAACTCCTGGAGGAGCAGACGGCTGCCAAGGAAGGCGCGTCACATGGTACGACGCAAAAGGCTGAGACAGCTGGAGGACGCGCACAGGACGTGGAGACGCGTCTCATCACGGCCCTGCAGAAAGGGGTGACGGACCACCTGGAGGAAGACCTCCGCGAGGCCCTGCAGAAGTACCCGCGTGCCGTCGATATCATCGAGGGACCCCTCATGGAGGGCATGAACCGGGTGGGACAACTCTTTGGTGAGGGCAAGATGTTCCTGCCCCAGGTGGTGAAAACCGCACGCACCATGAAGCGGGCCGTGGCTATACTGCAACCCCACATCGAGGCACAGAAGAGCGAGGGGACGGCTTCGGCCGGCCGCGTGCTGGTGGCCACGGTGAAGGGTGACGTGCATGACATCGGCAAGAATATCGTGGCGGTGGTCATGGCGTGCAACGGATATGAAATCATAGACCTCGGTGTCATGGTACCTGCCGAGGAAATCGTGCGGAAGACCCTCGAACTCAAGCCGGACCTCATCGGACTGAGCGGACTTATCACGCCCTCGCTGGAGGAGATGGCACGGGTGCTGGCTGAGTTGCGCAAGGCGGGTGTCAGCATCCCCGTCATGATAGGCGGTGCCACGACGAGTGCGGTACATACCGCCCTGAAGATAGCCCCGCAGTATGACGGACCTGTCATCTGGGTCAAGGATGCCTCGCAGAATGCCCCTCTGGCGGCACGTTTCCTGAATCCCGAGACGGCCCAGCAGGCACGAAGGGAACTTCATGACGAGCAGGACGGACTGCGCAGCAATGCCTCTCAGCCCAAGGAACTCCTCAGCATGGAGGAAGCACGCAACCGCAGGCCCAAACTCTTCTGAGCATGGTGACGAAGGCTGAACTGCGAAGCAGGGTGAGGGACCTGAAGAAGGCTGCTGCCAGGGAAGACATGGAGGCTCAGTCCCTGGCGGTGTGCCACAGGGTGATGAGGCTTCCCCGGTGGAGGGAGGCACGCACGGTGCTCCTCTACCATGCCTTGCCCGACGAGGTGGATACGCAGCACTTGCTCGAAGCGGCACTCCAGGAGGGCAAGACCGTCCTGCTGCCCGTGGTGGTGGGTGACGAACTGGAGTTGCGTTGCTATGAGGGAACCTTGTGCGAAGGTGCGTTCCACATCCTGGAACCTACCTCCTCTTCACCGCTCTTTGACCGTTATGCCGACATTGACCTGGCCCTCATTCCCGGCATGGGGTTCGATGACCGGGGACACAGGCTGGGACGTGGAAAGGGTTACTACGACAAACTCCTCAGCCATTGCCAAGGAGTCTATAAGGTGGGTATATGCTTTGGTTTCCAGCGTTGCGGTGAGGTGCCTTGCGAACCCCACGACATCCTGATGGACGAGGTTATCAGCGGATGACAATCTGCTGCAGCACCTGCGCTCCCACATGCTGGTTGATGCGGTGCATCAGGGCCGTGCGCTGCATCATGAGTTCGTGACGCAGGGCGGCATGGGTGATGCTGAGGTACATGATGCCACCCCGCACCTGCACCCGCTGGGTGTAGCGCATGATGTCGGGGCCCATCAGTTCGCCCCAGGCTTCCTGGGCACGGTATTCGTTGAGGGGAGTCTCCAGGCCCTCTTCACGCAGCATGGCGCGTACGAGGTCTCCCAGTTTCACTTCTCTGGTTCTTTTCATCTGTTCTG
>CALZGT010000209.1 GCA_945787235.1 uncultured Prevotellaceae bacterium | reverse complement strand
GGTCAAGGACGCCGCGCATGGCATCCTCAGCGACTACGACGGCCTCTTCCGCCGTCATGCCTCGCGCTGTGGCTGGGACTGGCGTCTGCTGGCAGCCCAATGTTATCAGGAGTCTTGTTTCGATGCCCAGGCTGTCTCGTGGGCGGGGGCACAGGGGCTCATGCAGCTCATGCCGGCCACGGCAGAGGATTTCGGTGCCGGGAGTCGTGTCTTCGACCCCGAGACCAACATCCTGGCGGCCACGCGTTTCCTGGCTCGCCTGAATGCTGACTTTGCCCACATCACCCAGCCCGACGAACGCATCTGCTTCGTCCTCGCGGCCTACAATGGCGGTCCTGGTCACGTACGCGATGCCATGGCACTCACCGAGAAGCACGGTGGCAACCCCAAGGTCTGGAGTCAGGTTCGTCCCTACATCCTTGCCCTCTCCGACCCCAAGTACTACCGCGACCCAGTGGTCAAGTACGGCTATCTGCGCGGTTCGGAAACCGCCCACTACGTCGATGCCATCCGTTCACATTGGACCCACTACCGAAGCATAGCGAGGTGAACGATTAAAAATGAATACAGCCTTCCAGGCTGCTGTCCTTTTGACAGTTAACCATTATCTTTGAACGTAAATTACCGTGAATTGTCGTGAATTATCGAAAAAAATATTTTCTTCAATTTTCGGTAATTTACGGAAATTTACGTTCTACAAACAAGATATCCGGCGTTTTGAGTAATTTGAGTAGTGAGTATTTTGAGTAAAGGTGGGTTCATTAAGGTTGGGTTACATATAAAAAAACAAAGAGAATGCTTGGCGTATCGGATTTTTGTCGTAAATTTGCAGGCGAAAATATTTCTCCAACCCAAACCGACATACCCCATGACAAACAAACTGATTGCAGCCATTGCACTATGCCTCTCCGGACTGAATGCCACAGCCCAGACCACACCCACCGGACACATGACCCAGCCACTCGACCCACAGCTGTGGGAGAAGTCGAAGTGGATATCCGTGGTCAACGCACCCATCGCCAGAGGAAGGATGAACGACGGAGCCAGGGCGGCCGACGGAGCCAACTGGTTCGTGGCACGACAGAAGAACAGGCAAAAGGTGGTGGCAGCCCGATGGATGACAACAGGACTCGGCGTATATCAGCTCTATGTCAACGGCAAGGCAATAGGACAGGAAGTGCTGAAACCCGGATTCACCAACTGCTTCAAGACAAAACGCTCCTTCACCTACGACGTGACGAAGGCCATGAAGTGCAAGGGCGGCGAGGAGAATGTGCTCTCCGTCCAGGTCACTCCGGGATGGTGGGCTGACAAGATCATCACCCCCGGCGGCTCCAACGGCATGTACGGCACCAAGTGCGCCTTCCGCGGAGTCCTCTGCCTGACCTACGCCGACGGCACCACGGAGCATCTCGGCACCGACACCGTCCACTGGCAGGCCGGCATGGCAGGCCCCGTGAAGCATGCAGCCATCTACGACGGTGAGGAATACGATGCCCGCCTGCCCATGGCCCACGAGGACATGGCCCCACTCGCCTCCCCCGAGGTGAACAGGGAGTTCAGGGGCGAGATACTGCCCTCGGAGGGAGCCGAGGTATATCACCGCCACGACCTCGCCCTGACGCCACGCATGGCCTACGTGTGGAAGGACACGGTGGGCAAGACCGACAAGGAGCATGGTCGAGTAGTCATACTCAGGCAATACCCCAAGGGGAGAGACATGACGCTCCGCAAGGGTGAGACACTCGTGATAGACTTCGGTCAGAACTGTTCGGCCGTCCCGCGGTTCGTCTTCACCGCCCGGGAAGGCACCCGCCTCACCTGTCTGCCCGGCGAACTCCTCAACGACGGCAACGGGGCACACAGCCGCGGCATGGACGGCCCCGAGGGAAGCGTGCACCGCCTCAACCTCCGCACCCATGAGACCCACATGCGCCTCGACTACACCTTTGCCGACAACGGCTCCAGGGCCGTGACCTACACCCCGCAATGCACCTTCTTCGGCTACCGTTACCTCTCCCTCACCGCCACCGACGAGGTCACCCTCCACAGCGTACACTCCATCCCCGTCTCCTCCCTCACCGCCGACATGGAGACGGGCACCCTCACCACGGGCCATCCCCTCATCAACCAGCTCATCTCCAACACCTGGTGGGGACAGCTCTCCAACTACCTCTCCGTACCTACCGACTGTCCGCAGCGCAACGAACGGCTGGGATGGACGGCCGACACGCAGGTGTTTGCCGAGACAGGCACCTTCTTCGCCGACACCCGCCGCTTCTTCCACAAGTGGCTGCGTGACCTGCGCGACACGCAGAGCGTGCATGGCGGCTACCCCAGTGTGGCCCCACACGGCCAGTATGCCAGCTGGGACGGCGAGATGATGCGTTTCGGATGGTCCGATGCCGGCATCATCGTGCCCTGGACGGTATGGAAGCAGTATGGCGACACGGACATCATCCACGAGAGCTGGGACTCCATGCAGCGCTACATGACCCACATGCAGCAGACGAAATACGACCACGCCACGCTGAGCCGGGAAAACGGCAACTACCAGTGGGGCGACTGGCTGAGCTACGAACCCCTGGAGTCGTGCGGCGGAGGGGCCTTCGGCCAGAACGGTCCCCTGCCCGAGGCCATCGACTACTGGAACTACCTCAGTTCCTGCTATTGGGTCATCGATGCCGAGATGATGGCCGACATGGCGCGGGCCACAGGCCGCGACCCCCAGCCCTATGTCGATATGGCAGAGGAAGCCCGCGGACGCATACGTTCGCTCTACCTCCAGCCCGACGGCACCTTCACGACAGCGGTGCTCAACACCATGCAGACCCCTGCCCTCTTCGCCCTCAGGACGAAGGTGGTGGAGGGTGAGGGCAAGCGGAACGTCATAGCCCGTCTGCGCCGGAACTTCGCCGACCACGGCAACTGCCTCCAGACGGGTTTCCTCGGCACCTCCATCCTCATGTCCACGCTCACCGCGGACGGCATGAGCGACATAGCCTACAGCCTGCTCTTCCAGCGCAAGAACCCCAGCTGGCTCTACTCCGTGGATAACGGGGCGACCACCATCTGGGAACGCTGGAACAGCTACACCCTCGAGCATGGCATGGGTCCCCGCGGCATGAACAGTTTCAACCACTATGCCTACGGCTGCGTATGCCAGTGGCTGTGGGAGACGGCGGCAGGCATCTGCGCCGACCCCTCCGCTCCCGGCTTCAGGCACATTCTCATGTCTCCCATCCCCGACAGGCGTCTGGGTTACCTCAAGGCCTCGTACCGCTCGGCAGCCGGCCTGATAAAGAGCGAGTGGGCATACCGGGGTGACAAGTGGACATGGACCTTCGTCATTCCCAAGGGATGCACCGCCACGGTGACCGTGCCCGGCGAAGAGCCCAGGGAGTATGGCGAGGGCAGGCACAGGGTAAGCAAGAGGCTGGCGCAGTGAGTTTAAAATGGGTCAGTGGGATTGGTTCCGCTGACCCTCCAAATCAGACGGCAACAATCTGCAATCTGTAAGAACCGTAATAAGGCAAGCAGAAGTTCAGCGGGTCAGCGGAACCTGTCCCTCTGACCCAAATTATTCATTGTTTATTCTGCCTTTTGTTTGTCAAAACGAAAAATAATGGCTAACTTTGCCACGTGAAACAAAAGTCGAGCGTATGAAGTACCCTATTGGAATACAGGATTTCGAGAA
>CALZGT010000208.1 GCA_945787235.1 uncultured Prevotellaceae bacterium | reverse complement strand
AGTACTTGATGCAGAGCTTCTGCGGACTCTCCTCCGCGTTCAGTTCCACGGTGAGCGTGCTGCCCGGTTCGGGTGCGTTGTCACTCATGAGTGCCTCGCAGATGGGGTCTTCGAGACACGTCTGCAAAGCCCTTTTCAAGGGACGGGCACCATACTGCACGTCGTAGCCCTTCTCGCCGATGAAGTCCTTGGCCTCCTCTGTGAGCAGGAGCGAGTATCCCATGTCGTTGATGCGTCGCTTGAGCGGACGCAGTTCGATGTCCACGATGCGGCGGATGGCCTCTTTGTCCAGCTGGTCGAAGTAGATGATGTCATCCAGTCGGTTGAGGAACTCCGGCGCAAACTGCTTCTGCAGGGCCTTCTGCACCAGGGAACGGGCCAGTGCCTTGTCCTTCGATGCATCCTGGCTGGTGGTGAATCCTACTCCGTGTCCAAAGTCCTTTATCTGGCGTGTTCCGCAGTTGGACGTCATGATGATGATGGTGTTGCGGAAATCCACCGTAGTGCCGTTGCCGTCCGTGAGACGTCCCTCATCGGTGACCTGCAGGAGGATGTTGAAGACATCCTGGTGCGCCTTCTCAATCTCATCGAGGAGCACGATGGAGTAAGGTTTGCGGCGAACCCGTTCCGTGAGCTGTCCGCCCTCATCGTAGCCCACATAGCCCGGAGGAGCACCCACCATGCGGCTCACCGTATGCTTCTCCATATATTCGCTCATGTCGATGCGGATGAGAGCCTCCTCGGTGCCGAAGAGTTCCTCGGCCAGTTTCTTGGCCAGGTAGGTCTTGCCCACACCCGTGGGGCCCACGAAGAGGAAGGTGCCGATGGGCTTCTTGGGGTCTTTGAGTCCCACCCTGCTGCGCTGGATGGCCTTGGCAATCTGCGTGATGGCATCATCCTGTCCGATGACCGAAGCCTGCAGTGTGGCAGCCAGTGAGCGCAGGCGTTGCGTCTCCTCCTGACCGATACGCTGTACCGGCACCCCGGTCATCTGCGCCACCACCTCGGCAATCTGCTGTGTCCCCACCACGCGGCTTTCTCCCTGCTGTTTCTCCTCCCATTCCTTCTGCATGCGTTCCAATTCCTCCGTTGCCTCCATGAGTTGGTCACGGTATTGAGCCGCCAGTTCGAAGTTGCGGCTCTCTGCCGCACTGTTCTGCTTGGCCGTAAGCTGTTTCAACTGGTACTCCATGCGGGTTATCTCCTCGCTCACGGGAGCATCCTTGATATGCTCGCGTGCCCCGGCCTCGTCCATGGCATCAAGTGCCTTGTCGGGGAAGGCGCGGTCGGTGATGTAACGTTCGGCATAGCGGATGCAAGCCTCTATGGCCTCGGGGGTATAGGTCACGTGGTGGTGAGCCTCGTAATGTGGTTTCAGGTTGTTGAGTATCTGTAGCGTCTCCTCTGCCGTGGTCGGTTCCACGATGATTTTCTGGAACCTGCGTTCCAGGGCACCATCCTTCTCGATGGACTTCCTGTACTCGTTGAGAGTGGTGGCTCCCACACACTGAATCTCACCCCTTGCCAATGCCGGTTTCATCATGTTGGCGGCATCCATGGTACCGGGAGCCGAGCCTGCGCCCACCAACGTGTGTATCTCATCAATAAAGACAATGATATCAGGGTTCTTCTTCAGTTCGGAGAGGATAGCGCGGATGCGTTCCTCAAACTGTCCACGGTACTTCGTGCCCGCCACGACACCGCCCAGGTCCAGCGAGATGACCCGCTTGTTCCATAGGCTGCGTGAAATCTCCTTGTTGACGATGCGCAGTGCCAGTCCCTCCACGATGGCACTCTTACCCACACCCGGTTCGCCGATAAGCACGGGATTGTTCTTCTTGCGCCGGCAAAGAATCTGCGCCACGCGCTCAATCTCGCGGGTACGTCCCACCACGGGGTCGAGTTTGCCATCGGCCGCCATCTTCGTTAGGTCGGTGCCGAAACTGTCCAAGGCTGGAGTGGCCGTACGCTTGGCACTTTCCTTGTGCGAGGTCGTCAGGGTAGGTCCCTCGTCATCATCGTCATCATCGTCGGCAAAGCCAAATCCATTCTTCATATTACCCTGGGGCTGGACACACTCCAATACGGCATTGTAATCCACCTGATTCTGCTGCAGGATGCTGGCCGCCTCGTTGTCGTTTTCGCGCAGTATGGCCAGCAGCATGTGCTCCGTCTCGACCACGTCACTCTGCAGGTTGCGTGCTTCAAGCACACAAAGCTTGAGAATCTTGGAGGACTTGGCATCGAGTGCCATATCGTCGGAGTGGAGTGTCATATTGGCAGTTTTCGAGCGGGCTGCATTCTCCAACTCCTGCTTCAGGTCGAGCGGACTGTGACAAAGGCGGCACAGAATCTCACTGGCTGTGCAGTTTGGAGCGCGCAGTATGGCCAGGACGAGGTGTATGGGTGTCACTTCTTCGTTCCTGAAGCGAAGAGCTTCCTCGCGACTCAGGCCGAACAGCTGGGACATTTCTCCGGAAAATCTACTTGATATCATATATTATTAATGTATAGGCCGAAGTTATACCTTGAATTTTCAAACTTACAGACTGCAAAGATAATGCCAAATTTTGAGTTTCGCACTTTTTTGCCGAAAAAATTCTGTGATTCGCAAAAAAAGTATTAACTTTGCGCGCAAATAGAAACGCCCTTCAACAAGCCAGCGGCCGCGCAAATGGCCATTACGGCGGTTTTGGGCATTTTCCAGGCGTCAGAAACATATCATTCATAAAACAGCAAAATGCAAGATTCAGAAGACAGAATTATCAAAGTGGACATTGAAGGCGAAATGCGGAAGAGCTACATCGACTACAGTATGTCAGTCATCGTAGCCCGAGCACTGCCTGATGTCCGCGACGGTTTCAAGCCCGTTCACCGCCGCATCCTTTTCGGAATGAAGGAACTGGGCAACACCCACAACAAACCCTATAAGAAATGTGCCCGTATCGTCGGAGAGGTATTGGGTAAGTATCATCCCCACGGTGACAGTTCTGTGTACGGTGCCCTGGTGCGAATGGCCCAGGAGTGGAACATGCGCGGCACGCTGGTCGATGGACAGGGTAACTTCGGTTCGGTGGATGGTGACGGTGCTGCCGCCATGCGTTACACCGAGGCCCGCCTCTCGCTCATGGGCGAGGCCATGATGGATGACCTGGAGAAGGACACCGTGGATATGACCAACAACTTCGATGACACCCTCAAGGAGCCCACCGTGATGCCTACCCGCATCCCCAACCTCCTGGTCAACGGAGCCACGGGTATTGCCGTGGGTATGGCCACCAACATTCCCACCCACAACCTGGGAGAGGTCATCGATGCCTGTGTGGCCTTCATTGACAATCCCGAACTGGACAGCCTTGCCCTCATGGAGTGGGTCAAGGGTCCCGACTTCCCCACGGGTGCCTATATCATGGGAACCCAAGGTATCAAGGATGCCTATGAGACTGGCCGCGGCCGCATCATCATGCGCGCCAAGGGAGACATCGAGGCCGGCGAGCAGCATGACACCATCGTCTTTACGGAGATTCCCTACGGCGTAAACAAGGCCGAACTCATACGTTACATCGCAGAACTGGTCAAGGAAGGCAAGCTGGAAGGCATTTCCAACGTTAACGACGAGTCAGACCGCGAAGGTATGCGCATCGTGGTGGATGTGAAGCGTGATGCCAACAGCCGCGTGGTGATGAACAAACTCTTCAAGATGACCC
>CALZGT010000207.1 GCA_945787235.1 uncultured Prevotellaceae bacterium | reverse complement strand
ACAATTCTACCTGGTCCACTATCTCGCCATCGTAGAGTTTGACGATACGGTCGGCATAGGAGGCATCGTGCTGCGAGTGGGTGACCATGACGATGGTGGTGCCCTCCCGATGGAGTTCGCTCAGCAGGTTCATCACCTCCTGTCCGTTCTTGGAGTCCAGGTTGCCGGTAGGTTCATCGGCCAGGATAATCCTGGGATTGGACAACACGGCACGCGCAATGGCTACACGCTGCTGCTGGCCACCCGAGAGCTGGCAGGGGAAATGCTTGCGGCGGTGCGAGATGGCCATGCGGTCCATCACCGCCTCGATGCGCTGCCGGCGCTCCTTGGCAGGCGTGCCCATGTAGAGGAGGGGCAACTCGATGTTCTCATAGACGTTGAGTTCGTCGATGAGGTTGAAACTCTGGAAGACGAAACCGATGACGCCCTTGCGCAGGTCCGTGCGGTCGTTCTCGCGGAGCTGGCTCACGTCCTTGCCGCTGAGGAGATAGGTGCCTTCTGTGGGATTGTCGAGCAGACCCAGGATATTCAGCAGCGTGGATTTTCCACAGCCCGAAGGCCCCATAATGGCCACGAACTCGCCCTCCTTCACCTGGAGGTTTACCTCACGGAGCGCCCATGTCTCCACTTCTTCCGTACGGAATACTTTCTTGATGTTCTGTAACTGAATCATGTCGTTATATGTTTTTGAGCGTTGAAAATTATTCCTTGGCGATAATCTCCGAGGGATTGGTGCGCATGACAATGCGGATGTTCCACAGCACGATGGCGGCTATCAGCACGATGACGATGAGCGAGCCGGCAAGACAGGGGATGAGAGGCGATGTGTCGGCTCCCTCCCACGCTTCCGGGGTCATCATGACTTCTGAGAACATGATGCGGTGGAACAGCGCGGCCACAGGGATGGCGATGAGGAGCGAGAGCACGACAATCAGCAGATACACACGGCCGAAGAGACGGTAGATGTTGCGGCTCTTGGCTCCGCAGACCTTGCGGACGGCCACCTCCTTCTGGCGCGAGCGGGTGTCGAGGGCGATGGTGCTGTAGATGCTCATGGCACAGATGATGAGGCTGACGGTGCCCAATAACCAGCCCACGACGCGGAAGTTCTCAACCAGTACTACCGCCTGTTGGAAAGTGTGGAAGTTTTGGACCATCTTGTTCACCACGGAAGGTTCTATCCGCTGGATCGCATCTTCTGTCTCGCGCAGCAGTTGTCGGTACTCCCCCTTCTTGGGGACAAGTACAAAATCCGTGGCAATGTCTGCTGCGTCCGGACGAATCATGATGAATCCCTCTTCTCTCATGTAGGGAATTTCGGAAATTGTTCCTGCAACAGGAAATGGCTGAGCCCCTCCGTCCCACCAATTTATGGTCAGCATATCGGAGGATACTACGCCCTTCCTGCACAGTTTGTGGTACAGGCTGTCGTCCAGCAGCAGGTAGGCCTCAGAGCTGACAGGTTTACGTATCCAGTTTACCCGCAGGTGGTAGAAAGCTACGAGGGAGGTGTCGGCGGTGAGGAGCAGGGGAAAATGTGTCCGGCCTTCGAATGTTACCCGTACTTCGGGGTTGTTCGCTACACCGGGAATCTGAGTGTAGCCTGTCTCATGAACCATAATCTTGTCCAGACTGGGCATCTGCGCAATCTCCCTTTTCAAATCCGCCTGATTCTCCCTCGCAACATCGCCACGCAGATACAGGCATTCCTTATAAGGCTCCAGGTCATCGGGAAGGTTGAAACATTTCAGCATCGAGTTCGCCCACAGGGCTGTTGTAAGAGTGCCGCACACGAAGATGATGCTGATGGCTACCTGCATGCCCAGCATCACATTGCGGAAAAGGTGCGTGCGGTTGCCTCGCATGTGGACGGCCAGTCCCTGCTCTGCCTTGCAGATACGCGCCAGTGCCACCCAGATGATGAGGCCGCAAAGCAGGAACAGCGAGATGCCTATGCAGAGGCTGTAGAGTACCAGATTCTGGATGGAGAAGGGCG
Organism: uncultured Prevotellaceae bacterium; assembly: GCA_945787235.1. GTDB lineage: Bacteria > Bacteroidota > Bacteroidia > Bacteroidales > Bacteroidaceae > Physcousia. Next base: position 1,726 of record CALZGT010000207.1, on the reverse strand, counting down.
CGTCGTTCATGAGGTCAGCAAAATTCTCATAGACGAAGTATTCCACCCAACTGCCCATCAGCATCGCCACGGCCACCGACAGGGTCACCACCAGCACCACCTCGGTAAAGAGCAGGCGGAACAGCTGCCAGCGTTTGGCTCCATGGGTGATGCGCAACGACACCTCGCGCCTGCGCATCCAGAAGAGCTGCACCTGCATCCGCAGGAAACCGATGATGGCGGCAATGAGGATGAGTGCGCCAATGAGATGCACCAACGTCTGGACGGCTACTATCGTCTGGATGTCTTCCTGGTTCACCGCATCTTCCAATGTCGCCCTCAGGCCGAAAGGCTCCAGACGGACGTTCAGTTCCTGCAACAGTTGTGGTTTCGTACAGCCCTCCCGCAGCACCACGGTAATCCATCGGGCATAGTACGGCTCTCTTCCGACTTCGTTATTCGCTCCGCACAGGTCACCTTCTATCTCGCCCAAACTGAAATACAGTCCAACGTTGCTGAGCGGGGACTCAAAAAAGGAAACGTCCTCAAACACATCGACGATGGTCAGCGGAATAGGGCGATGCTCTTTGGTTTGCGAACAGACTGCTCCGCGAGGGTCTGTATCGCCAAACACAGTGGCAGCCATCTTCTGACTGATGATGGCCTGGCCCTGCTTCAGCCTGCTGATGGGGCGGCCCGTGAGGGCCGAACGAATGCCCATGAGGTTGAAGTAGTCGGGGTCGACAAGGAAATACGACATGGGTGTTTTCCGTGCAAGGGAGTCGCCCAGCCGGAACTCCATAATGTCGCCGATCATGGAACCGTTGGGCACCGCCATCCGCTCCATGCTCTTCGGTCCGCCGTCGCGCTTGAGGGCAAGGAGAATGTCACGGTTGAAGGACGGCGGGGGCACGTCCCTGCCTGTGGAATCCACGCTGGCACCGCCTCCGTCTATGAGTTCAAGGCCAACATTGAAGGTACGGTCATAATAGGGCTGGCTGTAGAGACTGGGGAATGTCGCTCTCCCCATCACCGCATGGACAAAGGCCAGCGTGACGATGCCGATGGCGATGCTCAGTACCGAGATGACGGTCTGCAGTTTGTACTTCATGAGGTTGCGCAGGGCAACCTTCAGATTGTGGAATGTCATGTTCATATTTCGTATGTCTTTTTGAATGGTCTGTGTGGCTTATTCCGCTACAAAGGTAGGGAATAATCCCGGAACAGACAAGCATTTCCATCCAGCAAACTGCGGATTGTATGATAATCATACACTTTATTGTATGGTAATCATACAGTCGTATGCCACCTTCTCATAACATTCCAATGAAGGGAACGTCCAGACCTAAGTAATGTTCAAAAAATAACTTATAACATTTTGGAGCTATACAAAAGATGACAAAACGTCAACCCACAATTATTAACCCTTTTGACGGTGGGAATTTATAGAACCCACCTATACTATATAGGGTGTCCATTTTGTCGTTCCGAAATCCATTCTTTTTGAAACGTGCATTCTACTGGAGGCGTGCAGACAAAATAAGCTTGTCATGTCGGCATTTTCGGGCGGGCAATAGGAGATGCTGCGACTCGCGGCATGACATCCTCGCCATGGGTATGTCGACTCGCCGTACCTCCTATAGAAGCGAATACAACAAAATGGACACCCTAGTAATATGATAACATGGTGTCTTGGCACTTCCGCTACGCGCTACAGTGCTACAGTTAGATTTTGGTAGTGTAAAAA
>CALZGT010000206.1 GCA_945787235.1 uncultured Prevotellaceae bacterium | reverse complement strand
GCGGCGGCGGCCGCGGAGGCAGATGATGCGATAAGATTACCCTGTTGAAAATTCAAAAGAACATAAAGATGAAAAAGATACTTCTCACTTCCGTGCTCCTGGGCACCGTCCTTGCCATGCAGGCCCAGGACACCTATCTCAATGACCAGATGACCAACACCTCTGGCGATGTATATGGTACGGCACGTTTTGTCGGCATGGGCGGTGCTATGGGTGCCCTGGGAGCCGACATTTCCACCATCAGTTGGAACCCCGCAGGCATCGGCCTCCTGCGCAAGAGCGAAATAGGATTCACCGCAGGAGCCATCTGGAACTCCAAGGGCGTCAACGGCATCAACCGCGCACACGCCACCCTCGACCAGATGGGAGGCGTCTGCTCCTTCCGTACCGGGAACGACAAGATGCCCTACCTGAACGTGGCCTTCAACTACCAGAAGAAGAAGAACTTCAACAACGCCTTCATTGCCGATAACGACCACCTCAACGGCCTCTCCCAGATGACGCAGCTGGCCGACCTCGTCAATGCCGGCTACGACACCGACCACAACCTGGCTGGATGGGCCGTCGATAACCTGTACCTCACCCCCCTCTACAAGGATGCGAACGGCGTGCTCACGCCCCAGCAGCCCCACGAAGGAGCCGAGCCCTCGCAGTACGTCAACAAGTACCAGGGCGAGCTCAACCGCTACACGCAGAAGACCTGGGGTTCGCTCAATGCCTTCGACTTCAACCTCTCGGGCAACGTCAAGGACCGCTGCTACTGGGGTTTCACGCTCGGCATCGACCAGCTGCGCTACCGTGCACAGAACGACTACTACGAGGAGAGTTTCTGCCAGGAGGACGGTCAGCTGAAACTGGGTGACTATTCGCTCTACAACGACCGGGAGATAGACGGGGTAGGTGTCAACATTAAGTTCGGAGTCATCTTCCGCCCCATTGAGAGCAACTCCTTCCGCATCGGCCTCACCCTGGAGACCCCCACCTGGTATGTCCTCAAGAGTTCCACCCTCTACCAGCTCACCGACCATGTGGGCAACACCGCCACCGACATGCCCGAGAGCTACCTGGAGTACAGCATCCGCACCCCGTGGAAGTTCCGCGCCGGGATGGGTTCCACCGCGGGCAACTTCCTGGCCTGGGATGTCGATTACGAGTATGCCCACTGGGGCCGCACCGCCATGGGTTATCCCAATGACTATGCCGACGATGCCGGCTTCTTCGACAACACCTGGGACCTTGACATGAACGAGCAGACGAAGCGCACCCTCAAGGGCACCCACAACGTGCGGGCAGGTATCGAGGTGAAGCCCACCAAGAAGCTCGCCCTTCGCCTGGGCTACAACTTCGCCAGCTCCAGCTACAAGGACCAGCCCGCCTTCGACCAGTACGGACTGGACAGCTATGCGATGAACTACAGCACCTCGACCAGCTACATGAAGGTAGGTGAGCTCAACTCCCTCACCCTCGGTCTGGGCTACCGCTGGAAGTGTGCCTATCTCGACATGGCCTACAAGGTAAGCCGCCAGAAGGCCGACTTCTACGGCTTCTACGAGCCCACGGATGCCAACCGCTTCCACACCCCCAACCGGCTCACTCCCACCGAGGCCGACCTCTCTCGTCAGCAACTCACGGCAACCCTCGGATTCCGCTTCTGATGACCGACCGCCACTACAATCCGGCACTTGCCGCCCGTCTGCGCACCCTGGTGGACGGGCGGCAAGGTGCGTCACTGACCCGCTGGCTCAGTACGCTGAGCCATTCCCAGTTTCGCACGGCGGGCTACATGCTTGGCGAAGATCTCATGCCGCGCCTCCCGGTCAACGACTTCTGGCTTCTGGCTACGGAACTTGTCCGCTACCATCCCAAGGCCTTTCTCGTCACCGTGCTCCGCAGCTGGGTGTCCCGCCGTCCCGCCGTCCTCCTTCCCTTTACACTCTCTTCCCAGCCCACCGATGCCTCCCTCCTTTTTTTTCAGTCGCTACGGGGTAGGGCAGAGGATGTCCGCAAAGCCTTCCTCTTCCTCCTTCCCCACCTGTCAACGCCCTCCGATATCGAAGCCCTGCAGCAGGTCCTGGGCGTCATCGGCCCCACCTTCCGCATCCACTCCTACCTGCAGGCCCTCACGCCCGCCAGTGCCTACCTGCTCGTGCGCACGCTCCACGAGGTAGAGGACGACCGTGCCCTGCTCATCCGCATCAGCTACCACCTGATACGCCAGGGCGGCAACCTGGGTTTCAACCTCGCCTCCCTGCTGCGCACCCTCCATGGGCTCGATGAAGTCAAGGGCAGCTTCTCGCTCCGTCTTCAGCCCTACCAGCTCTCCCACCTCCTCTCCGACTACGAGGCGTTCCGCAAGGCCGTCACGCTGTAACGAATCAAGGCATAAACCAACACATACTATAAGAAATGAAAAAAGATATCCTGAATGAACCTCTTTACTGCGAACGCAGTTACATCAAGAGCCTGGTGGCAGGCATCCGTCTTCCCCTGCGCCATCCCCTCGGATTCCTTCGCCACCTGTGGCCCCTCATGGTGCTTACCGTTGCCGTGTGGGCTCTGGCCGCTGGATGGATGGCCCCCCAGTTGTGGGACTTCCACACCCTGGCCACCCAGCCCGGAATGGCTCCCTCCAGTCTCATTGGCCTCCCTCTGCTGCGCGTCATGGCCTGGGGACTCCTCGTTGCCGTGCTGTGCAGTCTTCAGGCCGGACAGCTCCACTTCCTCATGCTGCGCTACGGCACCCTTACCTACCTGCCAGCCGTCCACCCCTGGCACGTATGGCGCAGCATCGTGCCCTGCGTGCTCCGCAGCACCGCCTGTGGGGTGGGTGGGTACGTGGTGTGGTGCCTCATTGCCCTGCTCTCACTGGCCGTCATGCCCACGCGCCTGTGGGCCCTCGTGGGCTTCCTCGTCCTCTCGCTGGTGTGGATGGTCCTCTTTACTACCTTTTGCCAGCACTATCTCCTCTCCGGCAGCACGCTCGGGGGAAGCCTCAAGGCGGCTTTCCGCAGCCATGAAGAGATGACGCAGGCTGGGCATATCGTACATTATCCGTCACGTCTGGGCGGCACTGCCACCCTCCTTGCCGTGTGCGGCCTGGTGTGCCTGACCGTCATCCTCGCCGGGCAGCTTCCTGCCGTATGCGCGCTCTACGTAGGAGGCATCTCTGACCATACACTGGCTCTGGGCGATGTCAGCGACCTTCCGGGGTATTTTCCCTGGCTCCGTGCGTTCAGCTTCGGGCTCGGGGCCCTGGTAGCGTTCTTGACGGTTCCTTTCCTTGTCGTGCCGCTCACGTTCCATTGGGGGGCAGGAGGTTATGGCAGAGAGGGGGCAGCGGCAGAGGGGTGAAAAGAAACGACGGGCCACGGCCCGCCGCACAAAACTAAAGGATGCTTGAGCCTATGTCTGCAGTTCTTGTATAGAGAGCTTCCATCACGCTTGTCCTTTCGTATAATGCGGTATATGGTTTCGTGTGAGATATGCTTCTCCTGCTTAGCAAGATAGCCGGAAACCTGAACGGGAGACCATTGTTCTTCTTTAGGTGGGTTCTATAAATTCGCTTTGTTAGATTTTGGTATTATTTTCGAGGACAAATTGTAAGTTGAAGAGGGAGCGTAGCGAGCTACGTGACCGAGTTAACTTACAATTTGGCTACGCCTTCCTCCTCCTCGCTCGGAATAGCTCGAGCTAGCTCGGCTCTCCTCTCGCTCGTCTACTTTTGACCGTCGTCAAAAGTCGGTTGGACCGAAAAGAATCCAAAAGATGACAAAACGTCAACCGAACGAGCAGCGAGAGCAGA
>CALZGT010000205.1 GCA_945787235.1 uncultured Prevotellaceae bacterium | reverse complement strand
TTAAAAATGCAAAAACACAGTGTCTCCTGTCTGTGAGGTTAGTGTGACGCGGTTCGCATCACCTCCTAATCAGTAAAATCAGCAAAATCCGTAATCCATTCATTTTGCAGAAGTAGGCTGAGGGAGCGGTGGAACGAGAGGAGGGTATGTTAAAGAAATTTATCTTTTTAGCCTCTCTGAGAATCGCGTATAATCAAGGCGGTTCTACCCTATGCACATATACGCAATTCTCAGCTGCCTCCAAGACGTCGTTTTTCCCCCTTTGTAAACGTGGCACAATGCCTCGGAGTACGTCCAAGGTGCCTCAGGAAGTGAGTCCATAGTACCTTCGGACGTGTTTTTACCTCAAAAGTGCAGGTATCTGCGACTGCTGTTGCAGATACCTGCGTTGGCATCTGCAAGTACCTGCCCCATGTATTCCAAACGGCCTACAATGTCATAGTACGTAGGCCGTATGCATCGTAGTATGTAGGACTAAGTACTCTGGTACGTAGGCCGGAGTACCAGGGTACTTAGGCCTACGTACCAGAGTACTCCCGCCGGAGTACTACTACAAGCGTGGAGGGTCTTACTACTTTAGGATGTGCGCTGTGGGCTACTATGCATGAACGTTGGGGAAATCCATGTCTTTTTGCTGATTATTGTTGTCATTATGCCTGGATAAAGCAAGGAAAGAGCGGATTCTTATTCTATCTGGTGCTTTTTTGCTGCATAAAAAATGGCCGATTTTGTTAATATTAGTCTTGTTTAAAAGACACTCGTCCATTGTCCTTAGGACAGGCAGACAGCTTTACTCGAAGTCGGAAACCTCCGCCATCAGTGCCAGCATCTCGTCGCGCAGGCGTGCTGCCTCCACGAACTCCATCTTTTTGGCAGCCTCCTGCATCTGCCTGCGCAGCACATCGATGCGCGCCCTGCGCTCGGCGGGCGTGAGCGTGGCAGAAACCTCCTCAGCCACACTGGCCGTGATGGGTTCGGGTTCTATGTAGGCCCGCTTCTCCTGCTGCTGTCCCAGTTCCACGAGGTTGCCCATCATGCGTGCCTTCCTGATGGCCTGTGGCGTGATGCCATGCTCCTCGTTGTAGCGCAGCTGCTTCTCGCGTCGGCGGTTCGTCTCGTCGATGGTCTGCTGCATGCTCTGCGTTATCCTGTCCGCATACATGATGGCACGTCCGTGAATGTGGCGTGCCGCACGTCCCACGGTCTGGGTCAGCGAGCGGTGACTGCGCAGGAAACCCTCCTTGTCGGCATCGAGGATGGCGACGAGGGAGACCTCCGGGAGGTCAAGCCCCTCACGCAGCAGGTTGACACCCACCAGCACGTCAAACTCGCCTGCACGCAGTCCGTCCATGATCCTGACACGTTCCAGCGTGTCCACGTCCGAGTGGATGTACTGCGTGCGGATGTCATGCCGCAGGAGGTACGTGGTGAGTTCCTCCGCCATGCGCTTTGTCAGTGTCGTCACCAAGGTACGTTCATCCTGTTCGATGCGCTGCACGATTTCCTCCATCAGGTCATCAATCTGGTTTTGCGAGGGGCGCACCTCGATGACGGGGTCCAGCAGTCCCGTGGGACGGATGACCTGCTCCACGATGACCCCCTCGCTCTCGTTCAGTTCGAAGTCCGCCGGCGTGGCACTCACGTAGATGGTCTGGTGTACCATGGCCTGGAACTCCTCAAACTTCAGCGGACGGTTGTCCTTGGCCGCAGGCAGACGGAAACCATAGTTCACCAGGTTCGTCTTACGCGCCTGGTCACCCCCGTACATTGCCCCTATCTGCGGCACCGTGACATGACTCTCGTCGATGACCATGAGAAAGTCCTCCGGGAAGAAATCCAGCAGACAGTAGGGACGCGTACCCGGCGCCCGTCCGTCGAAGTAACGGCTGTAGTTCTCAATGCCCGAGCAGTGTCCCAGTTCCCGTATCATCTCTATGTCGTAGCGAACACGCTCGTCCAGCCGCTTGGCCTCCACCAGTTTGCCCGACTCCTCGAAGAAGGCCACCTGCGCGGCCAGGTCCTCCTGAATCTTCCGGATGGCAGCCTCCTGCGTGTCCTTGGAGGTGAGGAAGAGGTTGGCGGGGAAGATGCGGTACTCGGGGAAGCGTCCCAGGCGCATCATGCTCACGGGATCGACCTCCTCGATGCTCTCTATCTCATCGTCGAAGAAGGTGATGCGCACCACCGTGTCGGCATAGGCCAGGGCCACATCCACCGTGTCCCCCTTCACGCGCACCTCCCCGCGCCCCAGCGAGATGTCGTTGCGCACGTAGAGCGACTCCAAGAGGCGGCGCAGGAGGACGTTGCGGTCGATGACCTGTCCCACTTTGAGGTCGATGACGTTGTCGTAGAAGGCCGACGGGTTGCCCATGCCGTAGATGCAGCTCACGGAGCTCACCACGATGACGTCCCTGCGTCCTGAGAGGAGTGCCGAGGTGGCTGCCAGCCGCAGCTTGTCAATCTCGTCGTTGATGGCCAGGTCCTTCTCGATATAGGTGTCGGTGGAGGGGATGTAGGCTTCCGGCTGGTAGTAGTCATAGTAGGAGACATAGTACTCCACCGCATTGTGGGGGAAGAAAGCCTTCATCTCACCGTACAGTTGTGCTGCCAGCGTCTTGTTGTGGCTCAGGATGAGCGTGGGGCGGCCGATGCGCTGGATGACGTTGGCAATGGTAAACGTCTTGCCGCTGCCCGTCACGCCCAGCAGCACCTGGGCGGGAGCGCCGTCCTGGATGCCCTGTACCAACTGCCCGATGGCTTCGGGCTGGTCGCCAGTGGGTTGATAGGCTGATGTAAGTTGGAAATCCATTTTGCAAAAGTACAAAAAAACAATGGAAAAGACAGCCTGATGCAGCCGATAATGCACCTTTCTGGTCCAAAATGTACGTGCGCAGGTGAAAAATAATGTTAATTTGTTGCTATTTCCAGGGAAAAACAGTAACTTTGCACGCTAATAATGGATTCGTCAATGAGAAAAAGCATCTTTGCATATACGGCATGCACGTTCCTCCTGTGCGCACTTACTTCTTGTGGTGAGTACAACAACGTACAGAAATCTACCGACTACGAATACCGCTACGAGGTGGCCAAGGCTGCCTTTGTGGAGGGTAAGTATGGCACCGCAGCCTCCCTGCTCACCGACCTGCTGGGAGTGATGAAGGGTACGCAGAATGGTGAGGAGAGTCTCTATATGCTGGCTCAGGCTGAGTTTGAGAACCGGGACTACGAGACCGCCTCCAACTACTTCAAAAAGTACTACCAGACCTACTCCAAGGGCATCTATGTGGAGCAGGCACGCTACTATGCCGCCCTGGCTCTCTATCGACAGATTCCCGACGTGAGGCTGGACCAGTCGAATACCTGGGATGCCATCAAGGAGTTCCAGAACTTCATAGACTACTATCCCTACTCGCCCCTCAAGGAGAGTGCGCAGCAGCGCATCACCGAGATGCAGGACGTGCTGGTGGAGAAGGAATACCTTGCGGCCAAACTCTACTATGACCTGGGTGACTACATGAACAACTGTGCCTACGGAGGTTCGAACTACGAGGCATGTGTGGTGACGGCGGAGAATGCCCTCAAGGACTTTCCCTACGCCACCTCTGAGCGACGCGAGGCACTCTCGCTCCTCATCCTGCAGAGCAAGTACCAGTTGGCACGGAAGAGCGTGGAGGAGAAGCGTGTGGAACGCTACCGCGATACCATCGATGAATACTACTCCTTCGTGAATGACTTCCCCGAAAGCCGACATATCGCAGAGGCCAAGCGCATCTTCAAGAATGCGGAAAACCAGATAAGATAAGTTTATAG
>CALZGT010000204.1 GCA_945787235.1 uncultured Prevotellaceae bacterium | reverse complement strand
TACATGCCTGTCACGCATGGGGTCACGGGTTCGAGTCCCGTACGCACCGCAAAATTAGGAAGCCAAATGGCTTCCTTTTTTTGTGCGTACGTGCCTCTCACCCGTAACCCGTCGGGTCAGGGTTATTCGGCAAAGCCTCATCAAGCTACGCAAGTCGAGTCCCGTACGCACCGCAAAATTAGGAAGCCAAACGGCTTCCTTTTTTTGTGCGTACATGTCTCTCACCCGTGACCCATCGGGTCAGGGTTATTCGGCAAAGCCTCATCAAGCTACGCAAGTCGAGTCCCGTACGCACCGCAAAATCAGGAAGCCAAACGGCTTCCTTTTTTTTGTGCGCTCTTCACAAAAAAAGGAACGGGTTGAAAACCAATGTTTCCAACCCGTCCATAAAAAATCAAGATGGTTGCCTCACGCGACCTAAATACCCATTATTCTGCTAAACTGAATGTTTTACGTACCGTTTTAAGACCAGGACAGGTCGCAGTGACAACAATGCTCTCCGCCTGGGTGCCAGCGCGCAGAATGGCCAATATGCCACCATTAAAGAGGGTGCGGTGGTCCGTAACATTCAGTTCGTCAGAGTTGTGATTGCCACTGCTCACAGCCACTAACGACGCAGAAAGAGGAACTTTGGATTTCTTGTCAGCACCGGCCAAGGTGACCGTCACTTCCCCTGTAGCATTGGGTACGCGCCGTCCCTTACTATCCACAGCCACGATGCGAAGGTGCTGCAAGTCCTCACCGTCAGCCTTCCAGGAAGCATTGTCAGCCTCAATGCGCAGGGCTACAGCCTTACCTGTAGTCTCTACCCGATGACGAGCCACGTCCTTTCCTGCCGTGCGGGCTACGGCCAGTACATGGCCCGGTTGGTATTCCACATCCTTCCAACGAAGTTGGTTGCGCATCTTGGCATTCCTCCTGTCGTTGCGCTTCACACCGTAACTCTTGCCGTTGACAAAGAGTTCCACCTCGTCGGCATTGGTATAGCACGTCATTTCGAGAAGCTGGCCAGGCGTGCGGTTCCAGTGGTCTGACTGCCCGTCATTACCCGTCTGCACCCCATTCCACATCACATTGCCCTTGGACTCGGTGACGGCGATGTGTACCAGCGGCTCTTCGCTGAAGAAAGACTTCATGTAGTATGCCTTGGGCTTGGGCTCCAGTGCAATATCAAAGACACCCTGTGCCCACCCCTTGGCGGGCCACCCCTGTGATTCACCCAGATAGTCAATGGCTCCCCAATAGGCCAATCCGATGACACGGTCGAGATCCATGGCAAAATAATTCTCTCCCATGGCTGCCACGGAAGCCTCACTCTGATAGAAGGACATCCAGGGGAAACGGCGGCCATCGCCCGGGAAGTACATGTAACGGTAGTTGTAGGACTGCACATCAGTACGCATAGCCAGGTCACACGGCAGCGAGTCTGTTTCCCAGTTACGGTAACGTGGGTGCATGGCCACGGTGACCTTACGCGTAGAATCATTGCGCAACACGAGAGTCTTCATCAGTTCGTACTGCGTCACACCAAAGTCATTATGAGGCATGTCGTTACACTGCTGGAGTTCGTTACCCAGACTCCACATCACCACACAGGGATGGCAACGGTCACGGCGTACCCACTCCGTGAGGTCATCCTGCCAGAGGTGCTGGAAGGAACGGCGTCCAGCCCCGGCATACTGGTCGTTCCACTTGTCATATAGTTCATCGACCACAAGGATGCCATACCGGTCACAAAGGTCGAGGAACTGCTCACTGTAGGGATTGTGGGAAGTACGTATGTGGTTCATACCAAACTGACGGATGAGTTGCAGACGCTTCTCGATGGCACGGGGAAAGGCTGCAGCTCCCAGGGCACCCAGGGTGTGATGGTTGGCATATCCCTTGAGAAGAACCTTACGGCCATTGAGCAGGAGCCCCTTGTCGGGTGTTATCTGTACGCTGCGAACGCCGAAAGTCCGGGTAACGGCATCGGCCACCGTACCGTCCTCCCTAAGAAGTTCCACACGGGCAGTATAGAGATGAGGATGTTCGCAGTCCCACAACCTGGCCTGAGGCAGGGACATAACAGGAAGGCGAAGCTCCTGTGTGCGGTAGTTGCGGTTACGCTTGGGACTGAAGACCTCCTGCTTCACCACCGTACCGTCAGCATCTGTCAGCGTGATGCGTAACTTGGCCTGAGCAGCCTTGCCCGCCATACGGATTTCAGCAGAAAGAAAGACCTGTGCATCAGCCACAGCTCCCGATGGAGTAGTGACAGAGGATCCCTGCGAAGTGGTGATGTGCAGCGGATGGCGTACGAAATACGCCTGGGCATCCGTAGCGATGAGACGGACATTACGGAAGAGACCGCCGCCCGTGTACCAACGTGACATCTTCGGTTCACCCGTCCAGGCTCTCACGGCCAACGTATTGGGTTGTCCGAAGCGAAGCAGCCGGGTGACATCTATCTCAAAACCCACATATCCATAATCAGTACCTCCGATGCGCTGGCCGTTGAGATAGACATCGCCAACGTACATGATACCCTCGAAGTCAAGCAGCAGACGGCGACCACGGAGCGAATCATGGGGCACCAGGGAACGTACATACCACCCCTCCCCCATCTCCTTGAAACCACGGGCAGAAAGACGACTCTTGATGTTGGCACCCGCATCGCTGTTGTCAGCACGCTCATCAGCACTGGGTGCCACCCAGGGCTGTTCTATCTGGAAGTCATGGGGAACATGAACCTTGCGCCAGCCGTGTTGCTCACTGGCCTCAGAGAGTGAGACATTGGGAGTGGCCTTGCCGGGACGGAACATCCAGTCACGATTCAAGGACAGGGTGTCTCGCTGAGCTGTGGCAGACAGTGCACTGAAGGCACAGAAAAGAGTAAAAAACAGTTTTTTCATGGAAAAAAAATCTTTGGAATAAAAAACAGATGGGAACCAAGGGAAAGGCTTCTCTCCCCTTGATTCCCATGATATTTACATTACTTTCAGCCACGTAGGGCCTTGACGCTTTCCTTGAGAGCAGCAATCTTGCTCTCTGCATCGGCCTGCTTCTTGCGCTCAAGTTCTACGACCTGGGCAGGAGCGTTGGCCACGAACCGCTCATTGGACAGTTTCTTCAGAATGCCCTGCAGGAATCCCTCCAGACGCTTTATCTCAGCCTCGGCCTTGGCTATTTCGGCCTCGGCATCTATGAGACTACCCAAGGGTACGGCAAACTCCTGCGTGCCCACCAGGAAGGTCTGTGACCCTTCACCCTTCTGCTCTACGCTGAGAATTTCGGTGAGTCCTGCCATCTTGCGTATGAGGACAGCAAGGTCAGCCTCATGGGCTGCAGTACCACTGAGGGGGGCCTCCAGCGTGAGTGGCTCACGCTGTGCGATGTTCTTGCTCTGGCGTACGGCACGCACACCGGAGATAATCTGCTTGGCCTCCTCAAACAGCGACACCAGGGCAGCATCCTGTGCCGTGGGAGCAGGCAGGATCAGCTGGCTGACCATGATGCTCTCGCCCTCCTTGCGTTCGGCGATGTGCTGGTAGAGTTCCTCTGAGATGAAAGGCATGAAGGGATGGATAACCTGCATGAGCTGCTCAAAGATCTGAAGGGTAGCCTCCATGGTAACCTTGTCAATAGGCATGGCCTTGTTGGCAGCACGGTCATACTCGGGTTTGATCATCTCCAGATACCAGCCAGAGAATTCATCGGTGAAGAGTTTGAAGACAGCCATGAGAGCTTCGTTCAGTCGGTACTTGGCATAGAGGTCGTTGATTTCGGCCACATAGGTACGCAACTGGGCGTTCATCCACTCGACAGCCTTGGCATTCTGGGCAGGCT